>NZ_JBIVMX010000042.1:0-36522 GCF_044753305.1 Pseudomonas sp. NPDC088429
CAAACGTGACCGCGCCGAGTTCCAGGACTTGCTCTATCAGATCATGCGTCAGCCAGGCGACAAGTCGACTCAGGACAGCGAACTGCCGTCGGGTCTGCAATTGGGTACCGGTGTGCGCATCGTCGGCACGCAGAAAAACTTCACCGCCGGCAGCCTGCAAACCACCGAGCAGCCGCTGGACATGGCCATCGACGGCCGCGGCTTCTTCCAGATTCTGCAGCCGGACGGCACCACGTCTTACACCCGTGACGGTACCTTCCACCTCGACTCCAATGGCCAGATCGTCAACGCCAGCGGTTTCGCTCTGGAGCCAGCCATTGTTATCCCGAACAACGCGCAGAGCTTCACCGTCGGCGTTGACGGCACCGTGTCGATTACCGTTCCGGGTAACCCGGCCGCTCAGGTGATCGGCAACCTGCAAACCGCCGACTTCATCAACCCGGCCGGTCTGCAAGCGGTGGGCAACAACCTGTTCCTGGAAACCGCTGCTTCCGGCGCGCCGCAAATCGGCACCCCGGGCCTCAACGGTTTCGGCACCACGCTGCAGAACACCCTGGAAGGTTCCAACGTCAGCACCGTTGAAGAGATGGTCAACATGATCACCACACAGCGCGCTTACGAGATGAACTCCAAGGTGATCTCCACCGCCGACCAGATGCTCTCGTTCGTAACGCAGAATCTGTAATCAGTCTATGAGGCGGCCATGAGGCTGCCTGCAACACCGTGAGGTAGGGTCATGAAACGCTTCGTATCTGTTTTGGCATTGGGTGGGGTCGTCTCGCTCGCGGGCTGTGTCGCACCGACGCCCAAGCCCAATGACCCTTATTACGCTCCGGTGTTGCCGCGTACGCCGTTGCCGGCGGCGGCCAACAATGGCTCGATCTATCAGGCCGGTTTCGAACAGAACCTGTACAGCGACCGCAAGGCGTTCCGGGTCGGTGACATCATCACCATCACCCTCAACGAGAAAACCCAGGCGAGCAAAAACGCCAACTCGCAAGTGGCCAAGAACAGCAAGACCGGCATCGGCTTGACCTCGCTGTTCGGCGGTAGCGGCGTGACCAACAACCCGTTGGGCGGTAACGATTTGAGTCTGGACGTTGGCTACAGCGGCGACCGTGCGACCAAGGGCGACAGCAAGGCTGCGCAGGGCAACACCCTGACCGGCTCCGTCACCGTGACCGTGGCCGACGTGCTGCCCAACGGCATCATCGCCGTGCGCGGCGAGAAGTGGATGACGCTGAACACCGGCGATGAGCTGGTGCGCATTGCCGGTCTGGTGCGTGCCGATGACATCGCCACCGACAACACCGTGTCGTCGACCCGCGTCGCCGATGCGCGCATCACCTACTCGGGCACAGGCTCATTTGCCGATGCGAGTCAGCCAGGCTGGTTCGACCGTTTCTTCCTCAGCCCGCTGTTCCCTTTCTAGGTGGCTACGTTGAATCTGAAAAGCCTTATGGTGGCCGCGCTGTTGATGTCTGCGGCTTTCACTGCACACGCCGAACGGTTGAAAGACATCGCCAGTATTTCTGGCGTGCGTTCCAACCAGTTGATCGGCTACGGCCTGGTGGTCGGGCTTAACGGCACCGGTGACCAGACGACGCAGACCCCGTTCACACTGCAGACCTTCAACAACATGCTCTCGCAGTTCGGCATCAAAGTGCCGCCGGGTTCGGGCAACGTGCAGTTGAAGAACGTCGCGGCGGTGTCGGTGAGTGCCGATCTGCCGGCGTTCGCCAAACCGGGTCAGCAGGTCGACATCACCGTGTCCTCGATCGGTAACTCCAAGAGCCTGCGCGGCGGCACACTGTTGCTGACCCCGCTCAAGGGTATCGACGGCAACGTTTACGCCATCGCTCAGGGCAACCTGGTGGTCGGCGGTTTTGATGCCGAAGGCCGTGACGGTTCGAAGATCACCGTCAACGTTCCGTCGGCCGGTCGCATCCCCGGCGGTGCGTCGGTTGAGCGTTCGGTGCCGAGTGGTTTCAACCAAGGCAACAGCCTGACCTTGAACCTCAACCGTTCCGACTTCACCACCGCCAAACGCATCGTCGACAAGATCAACGACATGCTCGGCCCTGGCGTGGCGCAAGCCATCGACGGCGGCTCGGTACGCGTCACTGCACCGCTCGATCCGAGCCAGCGTGTCGACTACTTGTCGATCCTCGAGAACCTTGAAGTTGATCCGGGTCAGGCGGTGGCAAAAGTCATCATCAATTCGCGCACCGGCACCATCGTCATCGGCCAGAACGTCAAAGTCTCGCCAGCCGCCGTGACCCACGGCAGCCTGACCGTGACCATCACCGAAGACCCGATCGTCAGCCAGCCAGGCCCGTTGTCCAACGGCCAGACCGCTGTCGTGCCACGCTCGCGTGTTAACGCCGAGCAAGAAGCCAAACCAATGTTCAAATTCGGCCCGGGCACCACCCTCGACGAGATCGTGCGTGCGGTGAACCAGGTCGGCGCGGCGCCGGGTGACTTGATGGCGATCCTCGAAGCACTGAAGCAGGCCGGCGCGTTGCAAGCCGACCTGATCGTGATCTGAGGCCGACCATCATGGATATGCGCAAAGGCAGTCTGGTCAGCAACGCCGATTCGGGTTCCTACTCCGACCTTAATCGTCTGAATCAGCTCAAGGTGGGCGACAAGGACAGCGACGGCAACATGCGCAAAGTCGCGCAGGAATTCGAGTCGCTGTTCATCGGCGAAATGCTCAAGTCGATGCGTTCGGCCACCGACACCCTCGGTCAGGACAATCCGCTGAACACCCCGGCGGCCAAGCAATATCAGGAAATGTCCGACCAGCAACTGGCGGTGTCCATGTCCCGCGAGGGCGGTGGTATCGGCCTGGCAGACGTGCTGCTGCGTCAGATGCAGAAGAACAAACCGATGGCGCCGGGTGAGGCTGCGGCCGCGTCCGCCGCCAAGCAGGAAGAAGCGCGGGCGAAAGCCGCTGGCGTGGTCACGCCGATTGCGGCGGGCACCACGGCGATCAACGGCCCGTTGTCGCGGGTCAATGGTGAGCGTCCGTTGTGGGCCTCGCGTTCCGGGCGTGTGTCGAGCACTGATACGTCGCACAGCAATGACATGGCGATGATCAACAAGCGTCGTCTGTCGTTGCCGCCGAAGCTGACCGATCGTTTGCTCGCCGGTTTGGTGCCGTCGGCCACGACCGCGACCAGCGCATCCAATGCGTTGCCGCAAGCGACCGCGCCCGCCGCGATCACCGGTTCCGGCCCGCTGTACAACGGCGACTGGCTGGCCCGTGCCGAGAACGAAAAAGCCTCCGGCGGGCAGATGCAGGTCTACGGCCGCGCGATGGCGCAGATTCCGCTGGCACCGGCGAAAAAAGCCTTCAGCTCCGCCGACGATTTCGTCAACACCATGCTGCCGATGGCCAAGGAAGCTGCCGACCGTATCGGCGTCGATCCCCGTTATCTGGTGGCGCAAGCGGCACTGGAAACCGGTTGGGGTAAATCGGTCATGCGTGCGCAGGACGGCAGCAGCAGCCACAACCTGTTTGGCATCAAGGCGAGCAGCAACTGGCAGGGCGATTCAGCCCGCGCCATCACCAGCGAGTTCCGCAATGGCGCGATGGTCAAGGAGACGGCCGAGTTCCGTTCCTACGCCTCGTACAAGGACAGCTTCCACGATCTGGTGACTTTGCTGCAGAGCAATAATCGCTATCAAGATGTGCTGAAGTCGGCCGATAACCCAGAACAGTTTGTACGCGAGTTGCAGAAGGCCGGTTACGCCACCGACCCGAACTACGCGACAAAGATTTCGCAAATTGCCAAGCAGATGAACAATCTTCAAAACTACGCTGCGGCGGGTGTATCCACCACGCCTTTATAAGGCACAAGGTATAAGGTCTGAACCATGAGTTTGCTCAATATCGGGATGTCGGGTCTGGCGTCGAGCCAGTCCTCTTTGGCTACGACAGGCAACAACATTGCCAACGTCGACACCGCCGGTTACTCACGTCAGCAAACCGTGCAAGGCACCAAAGCCTCGCAGCAGTACGGCACTGTTTTTATCGGCACGGGCACGACCCTCGCCGACGTGCGTCGGGTCTACAACTCGTACCTGGAATCGCAGTTGCACACCGCGACCTCGCTGAACAGCGAAGCGGCTTCGTACCTGGCCCAGGCCACGCCGCTGGACTCGATTCTGTCTGACACCAACACCGGGTTGACCGGTGTGCTGCAGAAGTTTTTTACTTCGATGCAGGGCGTGTCGACCTCGGCCACCGACGACACCTCGCGTCAGTCGGTACTGACCGGTGCGCAAGCGCTGAGCAGCCGCTTCAACGCACTCGCCAAGCAACTGAATGACCAGAACACCACCATCAATGGCAGCCTCAGCGACATGACTGCCCAGGTGAATAAACTGGCCACGTCGATTGCCAACCTGAACCAGAAGATCGGTGAGATTTCCACCAGCGGCGGCGCGCCGAACGACTTGCTCGACAGCCGTAACGAAGCCGTGCGTCAGCTCTCCGAATTGACCGGCGCGCAGGTCGTTGAACGCGGCACCAGTTTCGACGTGTATGTCGGCAGTGGCCAGCCGCTGGTGATCGGCAACACCACGAACTCGCTGAGCATGGTTGCCAGCAAAGACGATCCGTCGCGCATGTCGATTCAGATGGATCGCGGTTCGAGCACCATCGACATCACCTCGGTGATCAGCGGTGGCGAAATCGGTGGTCTGCTGACGTATCGCAAAGACGTTCTCGACCCGTCGCTCAATGAACTGGGCCGTGTGGCCTTGGTAGTCGCCGATCAGATCAACAGCCAGCAAGCGCAAGGCATCGACAAGAACGGTGACTTCGGCGCGGCGATTTTCAACAACATCAACAGTGCCGCGCTGATCAGTCAGCGCAGCATCGCGCAGGCCGGTAACAGCAGCGGTTCGGGCAACCTTGATGTGACCATCAAGGACACCGGCAAGCTGACCACCAGCGATTATCAGGTGACGTTCACCAGCGCGACCGACTACAGCGTCAAGCGCTCCGACGGCACCGACCTCGGCACGTTCAGCACCACGACCAATCCGCCGCCAGTGATTGACGGTTTCACTTTGGCCCTCAACGGTGGTGCGTTGAGCGCCGGTGACAGCTTCAAGATCACCCCGACGCGTAATGCCGCCGCGAGCATCCAGACGGTGCTCAGCGATCCGAAGAAGATCGCTGCCGCAGGCCCGCTGACTGGTTCGGCCAGCGCCAACGGTCTGGGCACTTACACCCAGCCGACGCTGAGCGACACGATCAACATTTACAACCCGACTGCCCAGGCTGACATGCAGGCGGCGCTGAAGAATTCGACGCCGGTGAAACTGGTGTTCGGTGACGCCAGCGGCGGCAGCCAGTCCTACACGCTGGTCGACGCCAAGGGGCAGAACATCGGCACCGGCACCATCGTGCCTGGCCAGTCGAACACACTGAACCTGAAAGTCGGCGTCCTCGATGCCAACGGCAATCCGGTGATGGACACCTCCGTTACGCCGAATGTGCAGAAGACTTTCACCGTGCAGACCACCGTTGGCGGCACGCCGAAATCCGGTGAAACCTTCACCATGAACCTCACCGGTGCGGCGTCTTCGGACAACCGCAACGCGCAGGCGCTGGTCGGTCTGCAAACCAAACAAACGGTCGACACCGGTTCGGCGAGCAAGGGCATCAGCCTGACCGACGCCTACAACAAACTGGTGACCAACGTCGGCACCAAGACTGCCCAGGGCAAGTCTGACAGCGCCGCGACCACGGCGATTCTGGATAACGCGCAAGGTGCGCGCGATTCGCTGTCCGGGGTCAACCTCGATGAAGAAACCGGCAACCTGGTCAAATATCAGCAGTACTACACAGCGTCTTCGCAGATCATCAAAGCTGCGCAGGAAACTTTCGCCACGCTGATCAATAGCCTTTAAGGAGTCGTAATTCATGCGCATTTCCACCGCCCAGTATTACGGCACGCAAGCGTCGGACTATCAGCGTAACTTCAACAAGGCTGTGGCCACCGCGAGCGAGGCGAGCAGCCTGCAGCGGATCAACACCGCATCGGATGATCCGGTCGGTGCCGGTCGTTTGCTGCAACTGGGCCAGCAGGCCGCGTTGCTCGATCAGTACAACGGCAACATCAACAGCACTAAAAGTGCGTTGAACGTGCAGGAAACCACCCTGGATTCCATCACTACTGCATTGCAACGCGCCAAGGACCTTGCGCTGGCCGCCAACAACGGCACGGCCACCGACAAGGATCGCCAGGCCTACGCGGCAGAAATGGGCCAGATCCAGCAACAAGTGCTGGGCCTGATGAACTCCAAGGATGCCAACGGCAACTACCTGTTCTCCGGTTCGAAAACCGACACCGCGCCGTACTCGCAAAATGCCGATGGCACCTTCACCTACAACGGTGACCAAACCACCATCAATCTGGGCATTGGCGACGGCATGACCGTGAGCACCAACACCACCGGTTGGGAAGCGTTCCAGCAGACCATCAACACCGGTCGCACCAGCACCAACATGACGGCTCCGGCAGTGGATGACGGCCGTGTTGTGTTGTCCAACGGTACGGTCGGCACTGCCGCCACTTACAACAGCAAGTTCACCGGTGGTCAGCCGTACACCGTGAGTTTCCTGAGCAGCACGCAGCTGAAAATCACCGATGCGCTGGGCAACGACGTGACCGCTGAAGCCAGCCAGAACGGCGTAGTCAGCAACAGCAGCGGTGCCAACCAGACCGTCAGCTTCCGTGGCGTCGATCTGAAGTTGAACATCAACTTGAAGACCGGTGACACCAACCCGGACGCCGTGATCGCCGGGCACACATTCCAGCTGTCCTCGACGCCGGACACGTTTACCACTACGCGTAGCCCGGGCAACCCGTCGACAGCGGTCATCACCGGTTCGACCATCACCGATCAGGCTGCGTACACCGCTGCCTTCCCGCAGGGTGGTGCCGTCCTCAAATTCACCAGCGCCACCGCGTTTGACCTGTACGCAGCGCCCGTCACTGCTGACAGTAAACCGGTGTCCTCGGGTACCGTGTCGGGCAGCAATGCGACGGCTGCGGGCGTGACGTTTGCACTGGGCAACACGCCGGCGGCGGGCGATCAGTTTTCGATCCAGCCGAACAACCACCAGACCCAGAACATCCTCGACACTTTGGGTCAGATGGTCACCGCGCTGAACACGCCGATCGATGGTGATCCAGTGGCCAAGCAAAAATTCCAGGGCGTGATGGAGTCCGGCCTCGGCAACATCGACGCGGCGACTAACCAGATCGGCGCTTCCGTGACATCAATCGGTGCCCGTGGTCAGGCGCTGGATATGCAGACCATTACCAACCAGAGCTTGAGCACGGCGAACTCCACGACTCAGGGCTCGATCCGCGATTCCGATCCGGCCGAAGTCATGACTCGCCTGACCTTGCAGCAGACCATGCTGCAGGCGGCGCAACTGGCGTTCAGCAAAATCTCTCAGTTGGGCCTGTTCAACAAGATCTGAGGGTGGCGGGCGCGTAAGCGCCCGTTTACCTGTTTCAAAGCCTTTTTTCGCGGTATCAGAGGGCTCGCTGTTCCGGGCGGGTTCCCGCCGCTTGCGAGTCCGACGTGAATTCACTTCCCCTTGTCAGCCTGGTCATTCCCGCGTTCAATCCGCGTTTTTTTGAACGGGCATTGCACAGTGCCGTGAGTCAGAGTTACGGCAACCTCGAAATCATTGTCTGCGACGACAGCCGTGGCGCCGAGATCGAAGGCGTTGTCGCCTCGGTGGTCGAGCAATCAGGTGTCACGGTTCATTACGTACGCAACCCGCGCACATTGGGCCTGGTCGGCAATCTCAAGGCGTGTCTCGAGCAGGCGCAAGGCGAGTACCTCAAGTTTCTCTGTGACGACGATCACCTGTATTCGGCGTGTATCGAACAACAGGCTGCGGAATTTTCCCGCGATGAAGTGAGTCTGGTGCTGGCCTCGCGTCTGCTGTGGGATGCCGATGACATTATCCTGCCGTCGCGCCTGGAAAACACCTCGCTGTCGCCGGTCGATGGCCTGTTCAAAGGCGACGATCTGCTGAGCGTCTTTGACAATTTCCCGGTGAATATCCTCGGCGGTTTCAGCAACGCCTTGTTCCGCCGTGCCGACCTCGTCGAGCTGTTGCCGGCCTTGACGCAGGAAGGTCACTGCTTCGTTGCAACACTGGATTTCGCTTTATTCGTGTGCCTGCTGCGCCGGGGCAATCTGGCGGTGTTGAACACCGTACTCTGTGCCGAGCGCCTCTATCCTGAACGCTTAAGCGCGCAGCAATCGATGAAGGACACCGTCGAAGTAGAGCGTGAGTGGGTGTCGCAAATGCTCAAGGCGCGCAACACCGAAGCGGCGCCCGCGCCAGGCTGGGTGCGCTATGTGCCGTTGGTTGACGCCGATACCGCGCCACGCGTCTGGGAAGAGCTGCCACTGAGCCGCACACTGGGCACCAAGCAAAGCAGTCAGCAATGGCTTGTCGGTGCTGACAGCCAGAGCTTTGCCGAACTCTATTCACAGTGGCTGGCGTGTCGTGTACTCACCAGCGAGCAGCGCAAGTTGCTTGCAGTGACACTCACCGACTGGTCGCGCAACCCCGGCATCGTGCCGATCGTCATCGACGAGAAGGGCAGCAATGCAGCGCTGGAACGAACCCTGCAATCGCTCGCTGAACAGGACTACCCGGCGAACCTGATTCTGGTGCTGTCCGCCGCGTGCACTGAACCCGAGCTCAATGGTCGGGTGTTCCACTTGCCGTTGCTTGAGGACGGATTGGCGCAGATCAATGAGTTGTTGCCGCAACTCGATGGCGCCGACTGGTTCTACCTGCTGCACGCCGGCGATCGTCTTATTGCCCCGGCGCTGTTGATCATGGCCGAGCGCATCGCCCATTCTCTCGCGTTCAAATGCCTGTACAGCGACGAGGGCAGTCTGCGCGGTGGCGAATCGGCCGAGCCTGCCTTCAAACCGGATTTCAACCTCGACCTGATGCGCAGCTTCCCCTATGTCGGGCGCGCGTTGGCGTTCGAGCGCGAACGCTTCGTCGACCTCGGTGGTTTCGATACGGCGCTGGCTGATCTGGCGCCGCACGATGTGCTGCTGCGCATGGTCGAGAGCGACGGCACGCAAGTGGTTGGTCACGTCGCCGAGGTGTTGCTGGAATCCGCGCGTGACCTGGCCAAGTGGCTCGCCGAGCCCGGTGTCATTGAAAACAATCCGCGCCTGCTTGAAGCGCATTTGCAGCGTTTGGGTGTTGCTCACACGATCCGTCGCGGCAGCACCGAATTGCTCAATCGCGTCGATTATCAGCATGCCGCACGGCCGTTGGTGTCGATCATCATCGTCACCAAGGATCACACCGCCGCGCTGCAACGCTGCGTCGAAAGCCTGTTGGAAAAAACCGTCTACAGCGAGTACGAATTGCTGCTGGTCGACAATGGCAGCGAAAGCGCTGAAGCGCGTTTGTGGCTGGACGGCATGGCGCAATTGGGCAGCGAACGCATTCGTGTACTCGGTTGCGCGCAAGCCAATCTCGCTGCCGTGCACAACCTGGCCGTGGCCCAGGCGCGCGGCGAATACGTGTTGATGCTCAACCCTTACGCGGTGATCACTCAGGGTGACTGGCTCGACGAGTTGCTCAATCATGCGCAGCGTCCCGAGGTCGGCGTGGTCGGCGCCAAGCTGTTCAATCCTGATGGCCGGTTGCTGCACGCCGGGCTGATTCTGGGGCTGCATGCGCCGGTCGGCCTGCCGTTTTATGGCCAGTCCATGCATGCGGCGGGCTACATGTTTCGCTTGCAGGTGGCGCACAACCTGAGCGCCGTCGGCGGTGATTGCCTGATGGTGCGCAAAACGATTTTCGATGAGGTCGGTGGCCTCGATGAGCAGAACCTGACGCTGACGCTCAACGATGCTGATCTGTGCCTGCGCGTTGCGCAGCACGGTTATCTGGTGGTCTGGACGCCGTACGCCGCGCTGGCATTAGGCGCACGAGCGAACGTTGTCGCGTCGGCGCAGGAACGGCAAACCTGCGACCAGGAACAGGAAGTGTTCTACAAGCGCTGGCTGCCGTTGATTGCGCGCGATCCGGCGTACAACAAAAACCTGTCGTTACAAGGTGCCGGCGGCAGCAGTTTTAACCTCGAGCCTGGACAGCGCAGTGGCTGGAGCGCGTTTTCCAAGGCGCTGTTGCCCAACGTGCTGGCGGTGCCGATCAATGACTCGGCCATCGGGCACTATCGCATGACTCAGCCGATGATCGAACTGGTCGCCGCTGGCCGCGTCGAGGGCCGCTTCTGCTATGGCTTGCCGTCGATCATCGACATTGAACGCCAGTCGCCTGACGTCATCGTGCTGCAGGGACGATATTCGGAGAAAGCGATCAACGAAATTCCGCCGTTGCAGGCGTTTTTCAACGCCCGACGGATTTTCGAGCTGGATGACTACGTCATCGACATTCCACATCGCAACGCGCACATCCGCAACATGCCGGACAAGTATGAAATGGAGCGACTGGTGCGCCGTGCGATCGGCTTGTGCGATCGCGTGGTGGTGTCAACGCAGCCACTGGCCAACGCCTTGTCGGGCATGCATCACGATATTCGCGTGGTGCCCAACATGCTGGCCAAAGAGCTGTGGGCCAATTTGCGCAGCCAGCGCAGCACCTCGAAAAAACCGCGTGTTGGCTGGGGCGGCGGCACCAGCCACCATGGTGACCTGGCAGTGATCGCCGAGGTCGTGCGCGAGCTGGCCAATGAAGTCGACTGGGTGTTTTTCGGCATGTGCCCGGATGATTTACGTCCATACATGCATGAATTCCATGGCGTGATTCCGTTGGAGGATTACCCGGCCAAACTGGCCAGCCTCAACCTCGATCTGGCGCTGGCACCGCTGGAATTCCACATCTTCAACGATTGCAAGAGCAACCTGCGTTTGCTGGAATACGGCGCCTGCGGTTACCCGGTGATCTGCACTGACACCGAGGCCTATCGCGGCTATCTGCCGTGCACGCGGGTCAAGACCAACACCACGGATGAATGGCTGCAAGCGATCCGCATGCACCTGGCCGACCCGGACGCCAGCTACCGTATGGGCGATGAATTGCGTGAAGTGGTGCGGCGAGATTTCATACTGCGTGGCGATAACCTGCGTTATTGGGAGTATGGCTGGCTGGCGGATTGATCGCGCTGCAGGTGATCAATTGTAAAACTGAAAAAAGGGGAGCCCGATCGCTGATGATCAGGCTCCCCTTTTTGCTTGCGAGGCCACGTGTTCTGCAGATCTTGTTCGAGTTTGAAGCCGCCACTGGAGCTGGCGCGTTTCCTGCAAGTCTCCCTCAAATCGCCATAAAACGAGCGCTCGCGGTCACATCCGCTGCGCCCATAACGGCAGAAAGGTTTAGCCAGAAGGCCCGCCGCTCAACCAAGCGACGCGCAGCCCTGTGACGAGCAAGAGGGGAGACGATGAAGGCAGTAATTTTGGCGGGTGGCCTGGGCACGCGCATCAGTGAAGAGTCGCACCTCAAGCCAAAACCGATGATCGAGATCGGTGGCAAGCCAATTCTCTGGCACATCATGAAGCAGTATTCCGCCCACGGAATTCATGACTTTGTGATCTGCCTTGGCTACAAGGGCTACGCGATCAAAGACTTCTTCGCCAACTACTTCCTGCACACCTCCGACGTGACGTTCGACATGCGCGAAAACCGCATGGACGTGCACCAGAATTACAGCGAGCCATGGCGCGTGACGCTGATCGACACCGGTGAAGAAACCATGACCGGTGGCCGTCTGCGCCGCGCTGCACGCTACGTGGAAAACGAAGAAGCTTTTTGCTTTACCTACGGCGACGGCGTTTCCGACTTGAACATCAGCGCTCTGGTCGACTTCCACCTGACCCACGGCAAACAAGCCACGGTGACCGCCGTGCAACCGCCGGGACGCTATGGTGCGCTGGATCGTGACGGCGATCGCGTGCTCGGTTTCACCGAAAAGCCACGCGGCGACGGTGGCTGGATCAACGGCGGCTTTTTCGTCCTGTCGCCCAAGGTTCTGCCGCTGATCAGCGGTGACGACACGTCGTGGGAATCCGGCCCGCTGGACGGTCTCGCCGAGCGCGGTGAACTGATGGCGTACCAGCACGACGGTTTCTGGCAGCCGATGGACACCCTGCGCGACAAGAATCATCTCGAAGCCTTGTGGCAGAGCGGGGAGGCCCCATGGAAGCAATGGGACTGAGTGCCGAATTCTGGCGTGGCAAACGCGTTCTTGTCACCGGGCATACCGGTTTCAAGGGCAGTTGGCTGACCCTGTGGCTGCAAAGCCTTGGCGCCGAGGTCAGCGGTTTTGCCCTCGATCCGTCGACCGAGCCGAGCCTGTTCGAACTGGCGCGCGTACACGAAGGCATCAACGATCAGCGCGGTGATTTGCGTGACCTCGGCGCACTGCTGGAGATCATTGCCGACACCGAGCCGGAGATCGTTTTGCACCTCGCCGCACAGCCGCTGGTGCGTGAAGGCTATCGCGATCCGCTCGGCACTTATTCCAGCAACGTGATGGGCACGCTCAACCTGCTCGAAGCGATTCGTCAGGTCGGTTGTGTGCGCGCCTGCGTGCTGGTGACCACCGACAAGGTCTACGCCAACAAGGAATGGCTGTGGCCGTACCGTGAAGACGAAGCCCTCGGTGGCCACGATCCTTACAGCAGCAGCAAAGCCTGTTGCGAGTTGTTGGCGCAGTCTTACGCCGCTTCGTTTTTCCCGGCGGACAAGTACGCCGAGCACGGATTGGCCTTGGCCACGGCGCGCGCCGGCAACGTCTTGGGCGGCGGTGATTTCGCCCCTGAGCGATTGATTCCCGATGTACTGAAAGCCTGGTCGGCGGATGAACCAGTGACCTTGCGTTACCCGCAAGCCGTGCGCCCGTGGCAACACGCGCTGGAGCCGCTGGCCGGTTATCTGCAATTGGCCGCGGGCCTCTACGAGCAAGGCCCGGAATACGCCGGCGCATGGAACTTTGGCCCGGGCGAAGCGGACATGTGCAGCGTCGGCGAAGTGGTTGAACTGCTCGCCAGTCGCTGGCCGCAAGCGCGGGGTTTGCGCATCGAACCGAGTGAATTGCACGAGGCCGGTCTGTTGCGTCTGGACAGCAGTCGCGCGCGCCAGTTGCTCGGCTGGCAGCCGCGTTGGTCACTGCAGCAATGCCTGGCGCAAACCCTCGACTGGCATCTGGCGTGGCAGAACGGCGATGACATGCGCGCCGTGACCTTGAAGCAATTGAACCTCTACAGGGAGCGCCGATGACTGATTTCACACTACAGGCAACCGAACTGGAAGGTTTGTACCTTATCCAGCAAAAGGTCTTTTGCGATGATCGGGGACGCTTTGCCCGATTGTTTTGTCAGGGCCGTCTGACTGCACAACATCGGCCGTTTGCGGTTCGCCAGGTCAACCATTCGCGGACCGTCGAAAAAGGTAGTGTGCGAGGACTGCATTATCAGAAAGCCGGGTATGCGGAGTCGAAGCTGATCACCTGTATACGAGGCGCAGTTTGGGACGTGGTGGTCGATCTGCGACCGCAGTCGGCAACCTATTTGCAGTGGCACGCCGAAGAGTTGCGGGCTGACGACGGACGCAGCCTGTTGATCCCGGCGGGTTTTGCCCACGGTTTCCAATCGTTGACTGATGAGTCGGAAGTGCTTTACCTCACCGACGCCGATTATTCACCGGAGCACGAGGCAGGTCTGTCGGTGAACGATCCAGCGCTTTCGATTCGTTGGCCGTTGCCTGTCAAAAACTTGTCGACCAAGGATTCCTGTCATCCGTTACTCGACCAAGGCTTTCCCGGAGTCGCGTTGTGACGAACCCGGTCAAGAATGTGCTTGTAACCGGCGCCACCGGTTTTGTGGGCCGACACCTTATCAGCGCTTTGCTCGCCAAAGGAATCAACGTTCGTGCAGTCTCTCGTAACGTTGAAGCGGCGAGAGTTTTGCCGTGGTTTACTGACGTTGAATTCGTCGCAGCGGATATTCATTCAGCGGATCTCGACGTCGAAGCTTTGGCTCTCGGGATGGACGCCGTCGCACATCTGGCATGGAGCGGGCTGCCTGATTATCAGGCGCTGTTTCATTTCGAGCAGAATCTGCCGCGCGATTATGCCTTTCTCAAGCGCTTGATCGTCGCGGGTATTGGCCAGGTGATGGTAACGGGAACCTGCTTCGAATATGGCCTGCAAAGTGGTTCATTGAGCGAGGCTGTCGACGCCAGGCCCTGCACGCCCTATGGCCTGGCCAAAAATACTCTGCGTCAGTTTCTGATGGCATTGCAGCGCGAGCATGCGTTCTCTTTGCAGTGGGCGCGATTGTTTTATCTGCATGGCGAAGGGCAAAACCCCAATAGTCTTTTGGCCAGCCTTGACCGAGCCATCGATGCCGGCGACACGCATTTCAATATGTCGGCCGGTGACCAATTGCGTGATTACCTGGAAATCACCCAAGCCGCTTCCCTGCTGGTTCAGTTGATCATGCGTCGCGATGTTTTCGGGATCTTCAACTGCTGCAGTGGCAAGCCAGTTTCCGTTCGGACTTTGGTTGAGCAACGGGTTCGTCAACGGCAATCCTCTATCGCCCTCAATCTGGGGCATTACGGCTACTCAGTGCATGAACCCATGGCTTTTTGGGGCGATGCTCAGCGGATCTCGCAACTGAAGGATGAAGAACATGCAGCATGAACTCTACCGGGCGAACGGGCTGCCGGTTTTGCAGAACCTTACCTTTGCCACCGCCGAGCAGGCGCAGGCTTCGGGTGTCGCAGACATTGTTCTGGTACAGGACAGTCAGAGCGGGCTGATCTTCAACCAGACCTTCGACGCCAGCAAGCTCAGCTATGATGTTGACTATCAAAACGAGCAAGCGCATTCGGTGCACTTTCAGGAGCATCTTAAGGCTGTCGAATTGATTTTGGCCCGCCATTTCTCCCATCGGGCTCTGTTAGAAATCGGTTGCGGAAAAGGCTACTTTCTCGAAATGCTACGCGACCTGGGTTATGCCATTACCGGCATTGATCCTTCCTACGAAGGTGACAATGCCGATGTGATCAGGGCGCCGTTCACCCGCGAGCTGGGCCTTTCGGCTGATGCGATCGTGTTACGACACGTACTCGAGCACATTCAGGATCCGGTAGCGTTTCTAGCTGAAATGGCTGCGGCAAATCAGGGCGGGCACATCTACATCGAAGTGCCGTGCTTCGACTGGATCCTCGAACACAAGGCCTGGTTCGACCTGTTCTACGAACACGTCAATTATTTTCGCCTCGATGACTTGCGCCGGATGTTCGGCACGGTGCTCGAGGCCGGCCATCTGTTCGGTGGCCAGTACCTGTACATCGTTGCTGACCTCTCCACGTTGCGTCTTACTCCGGAACAACCGGTGTCGCGCCTTACGCTGCCCGAAGGTTTTACCGCCAGCCTCGACCGTGCATTGCAGATCATTCGGTCGGCACCTGAGCAGGGTTCGGCGATCTGGGGCGCCTCGTCCAAAGGCGTGATATATGCGCTGTTTCTGCAACGCGCCGGTGTAGCAGTGGATCGTGTGGTGGATATCAACCCGGCCAAGCAGGGACGTTATCTGCCGTTGAGTGGCGCGCGCGTGTCGTCGCCGCAAGAAGCCATGGATGCGCTGCCCGAAGGCGCCAATCTGTTTGTGATGAACTCCAATTACCTCGAAGAGATCAAGCGGATGACCGGTGGACGCTACGTCTATCACGCCGTCGATAGCGCTTCGTTCCAGTGACCCTTGAGATTTTTACAATGACCGACAACAGCATCAACAAAGCCTTCGAAGCCGAGTGCCGGGAACAGATTGCCCAGCAGGGTGACGACCAGAAACTTACCGGCCTGGCCCGTGATTTCTTCAACGAATCGGCCAAGCACAAGTACAGCTACCACTTCTCGTGGATGGGCCGCCCGATCATCCAGTTGCCACAAGACATGATGGCGATGCAGGAGATCATCTGGCAGGTCAAGCCGGACCTGGTCATCGAGTGCGGTATCGCCCACGGCGGTTCGATCATCTACTACGCCTCGCTGCTGGAGCTGCAAGGCCACGGCGAAGTGCTGGGCATCGACCTCGACATTCGCCCGCACAACCGCGAAGCGATCGAAAGCCACCCGATGGCCAAGCGCATCAAGATGATTGAAGGCTCAAGCATCGACGCCGGCATCGCCGCTCAGGTGCAAGCGGCCGCCAAAGGCAAGAAAGTCATTCTGGTGCTCGACTCCAACCACACCCACGATCACGTGCTCGAAGAGCTGCGTCTGTACGCACCGCTGGTGTCGGTCGACAGCTACTGCGTGGTCATGGACACCGTGGTTGAAGACATGCCGGCCGATTTCTTCCCGGATCGTCCATGGGGTCCGGGCGACAACCCGAAAACCGCGGTGTGGAAATACCTCGAAGAAAACCAGGATTTCGAAATCGACCAGTCCATTCACAACAAGCTGCTGATCACTGTCGCGCCGGATGGCTATCTGCGCCGCGTCCGTTAATTAATAAACAACGATGAGTTTTCGGCGACTCGCCGCGTGTGGGGAATATATGCAAGGCAAGAACAGTTCTGAACAGGGTTTGGCACTCAACGAACAGTTGACCGTTGTGCTGATATCTCACGAACGCCCGGCATTTTTACGCAGGGCTCTGAAGTTCTACAGCAGTCTGCCGTGCCGGATTCTGGTGCTGGATTCTTCGGCTAATGCGCTGGCAGAGACTGCTCGTGAATACGCCAACGTGGATTATCGGCACTTGCCGCAGTTCGGTTACTGGGGCATTCGCGCCAAGCTGGCGTACGGTGTCGAACAGTTGCAGACGCCCTACATGGTGTTCGCCGCCGACGATGACTTCATCGTGCATGACGCCTTGCACGAAGCCGTGGCCTTCATGCAGGACAACCCCGATTACAGCCTGTGCCACGGCTACAGCATGATGTACCTGGCCCTCGCCAACAGCGTCAATTACTACCGTCGCGACAAGAAAGTCTGCGAGGACTACTCGGCCGATCACGCCCAGGATCGTGTGCTGGACTACATGTCGCAGTACCTTCCACCGTTCTATGCGGTGCAACGCACGGCGATTTTGCGTGACTGGTACGACGCGATGCCAGAAGACACGATCTTCCAGTGGCAGGAAATCGGCCACACCTATTACATGCTGGCCCGGGGCAAGGCGCGGGTTCTGCCGATTCCTTATGTCGTGCGTGAAATCAACTATAACGACTCCGATCACAACACCGAGATCTATCACTCGCTGGCGTTTGTCGACGCCAAAAGCGTGGCCGAGCGTGAAGCGTTTGCCGAGTTCCTGGCAGGGTTGTCGACACAGGTCGAGCATCAGAATCCGGAGCAGGGCAAGCAGTTCGCACTGAAAACCTTTGCCGCACTGGTCGACAGCCTGAAAACCGGCCGCGCACTGGCTGCCGAGCTGATTATCGAGTCGAAATGGAGCGATATCGAAGGCGGGCCGCGGCGCCGTTTTGGCCCGAATCAGTACGTAGAAATGCCGTTCTACAATCAGGTGTTTTTCGATCTGTTGACGCAGTTCGAGTTTCTCTTGCACGCCATGCCGGCGGGGCGCGTACAACTGGAAATGCTCGAAGGTGTGTGGGCGCGTCAGCAAAACCTGATGCTTGCCCGCAACAACGATAGTCCGGAAAGCGTGGTTGATCGTTTGTGGCAGGCTCACGACAGTAACGTGTTCAATCGCGAAGTGATCAATCGCCTGATTGTGCAGTTGCAAACAATGGGTGAGGACGACGAGGCGCAAAAGCTGCGTGACTGGGTTGCCCGACTGGAAGCGACGCTGCTCGAAGGGCATCAGCCGACCTTCAAAAAAATGCTCACCGGTCGACTGCTCGACTGGCTCGCCGTGCGCCAGCCGGACAGCGAGCAGGCCGAGGCGGCTACCCGTTACCTGGCAGCCAATGATGGCGGCCCGCAGTTCGGCATTTTTCTGCTGGATCTGAACAACGACATCGATCAGTTGCAAGTCACCCTCGACAGTTTGCTTGAAGGTCACAGCAAGGCCTTCAAAGTCGTGGTTTTCACCACGGGAGAGCCGCCAGCGGCAACCACCGCGCAGAACACCCTGCACTTTGTCCGGGTCACGCAAACCAACTTCGTCGACAAGCTCAATCAGAGCGCTAACCAGTCTTCCTGCGAGTGGCTGCTGCTGGCCGAAGCAGGCGACGAATTCACGGCGGCCGGCCTGCTGCGTGCCAGCCTCGAACTGATTGCTGCGCCAGGTGTGCGTGCGGTGTCCACAGATGAAATCCAGCGCAAGGAAGACGGCGTGCTGGTTGATCTGTTCCGGCCGGGATTCAACCTCGATTTGCTGCAAAGCGTGCCGTCGCTGATGGCGCGGCACTGGTTGATTCGTCGCGAAGTGCTGATCGATATCGGCGGTTATCAGGCTGACTTCAGCAAGGCATTGGAGTTTGATGTGCTGCTGCGAATCATCGAACAGGGCGGCCTCGACGGTTTGGCTCACCTGGATGAACCGTTGCTGATTTCTCAGGCCGTGGAGCTGGAGGAAAACGCCCACGAGCGTCAGGCGTTGCTGCGTCATCTGAGCAATCGCGGCTACAAGGCCCGGGTCAACTCCGCGCAGCCGGGAATCTATCAGGTTGATTATCGCCATGCCGGGCAACCGTTGGTGTCGATCATTCTGCCGGCCGGGGACGATCTTCGGGCACTGAAGGCATGCCTCGACGGCGTGTTGCTCAGAACCCGCTACACCCGCTACGAAGTGCTGATTGCAGCCAACCCGAATCAATCCGCCGCCGTCAACGATTGGCTGGGTGCACTGAATCACGCCAAAGTGCGGGTGTTGCGTGCTGATCAGCCACTCACTGACGCGGCGTTGATCAACGCATGCAGCCTAGAAGCGCAGGGTGAATACCTGGTGCTGATGGCGGCGGACGGGGAGGTGGTCAACCCGAACTGGATTGAATCGCTGCTCAACCACGCCCAGCGTCCTGAGGTCGGTATCGTGGGGGCCAAACTGATCGACCGCAGCGGAAAAATTTCCCAAGCTGGTTTGATTTTGGGGCTGAACGGGGGCGTCGGCTCACCCTTCGTTGGCGACAAAAATGCCGCGGAGGGTTACATGCAGCGTCTGGTGGTCGATCAGAACTACTCGGCCGTGTCGGAGGTTTGCCTGATGGTGCGCAAAGAATTGTTCGATGCGCTGGATGGCTTGGATGCAGTGTCTTTCGCGGACGGTTTCAGCGATGTCGATCTGTGCCTCAAGGCCGGTCAGGCTGGTTACCTCATCGTGTGGACGCCGCTGGTGCAAGTGCTGCATAACGGCGACCTGCCGCAAGCGCCAGAAGCACTGCAAGCCCTGCGTGAGAAATGGAGCAACGCCTTCGCGCAGGATCCTGCTTACAACGCCAACCTGGCCCTGAGCGGCAAAGGTTTTACCTTGGGCGACAAGGCCTCGATCAACTGGGCGCAGTTGCTCGCTTAAGCTCGCCGGACAGGAATCAGCACATGTTCAACGGTAAATCGATTTTCATCTCTGGCGGCACCGGTTCGTTCGGGCGCAAATTCATCGCTCGCCTGCTTGAGCAATATCAGCCCAAGCGCGTGGTGGTGTTCTCCCGCGACGAACTCAAGCAGTACGAGATGCAGCAGACGTTCAACGCGCCGTGCATGCGTTATTTCATTGGTGACGTGCGCGACGCTGACCGTCTGCGCCAGGCCATGCGTGGCATCGATTACGTGGTGCATGCGGCAGCGCTCAAGCAAGTGCCGGCGGCGGAATACAACCCGACCGAGTGCATTCGCACCAACGTCAATGGCGCGGAAAACATCATTGCCGCCGCCATCGACAACGGCGTGAAGAAAGTCGTCGCGCTGTCCACCGACAAAGCGGCCAGCCCGATCAATCTGTACGGCGCGACCAAGTTGCTCTCGGACAAATTGTTCGTCGCCGCCAACAACATTGCCGGCGAGCAGGAAACCCGTTTCGCCGTGGTGCGCTACGGTAACGTCGCCGGTTCGCGCGGTTCCGTGGTGCCGTTTTTCAGCAAGTTGATTGCTGACGGCGCAACTGAGTTGCCAATCACCGACGAGCGCATGACGCGCTTCTGGATCACCCTTGATCACGGCGTGCAGTTTGTCCTCGACAGCTTCGCGCGGATGCACGGCGGCGAAGTCTTTGTGCCGAAGATTCCGTCGATTCGCATCGTCGATCTGGCGTTGGGTATGGCCGAGCATCTGCCGCATAAGAACGTCGGCATTCGTCCGGGCGAAAAACTCCATGAGTTGATGGTGCCGCTGGACGATGCGCGGATGACCCTGGAATTCGCCGATCACTACACGATTCAGCCGTCGATTCGCTTCACCAGTGTCGACGTCGATTTCGCTGTCGACAAACTCGGTGAGCAGGGCCGGGCGGTCGGTGAGGATTTCGAATACCGCTCCGACACCAATCCGCACTTCCTGTCGGTCGGGCAGATCGCCGACCTGCACGCGAAGCTGTCGGCATGATTCCGTACGGTCGGCAGAGTCTCGACCAAGCGGACATTGATGCCGTGGTCGAGGTGCTGCAGTCCGACTGGCTGACCCAGGGCCCGACCATCGCGCGTTTCGAGCAAGCGCTGGCCGAGCGCTGTCAGGCTGATTTCGCAATTGCTGTTTGCAATGCCACGGCGGCGCTGCACATTGCCTGTCTGGCCGCAGGACTGGGCCCGGGCGACCGTTTGTGGACGACGCCGAACACCTTTCTCGCTTCAGCCAACTGCGGACGTTATTGCGGCGCCGACGTCGATTTTGTCGACATCGATCCGCTGACCTGGAACCTCGATGCCTTCGCGCTCGAAGCGAAACTCGATCAAGCCGAGCGCGACGGTACGTTGCCGAAGGTTTTGGTGGCGGTGGCGTTTTCCGGGCAGAGCTGCGACATGCGCCGTATCGCCGAACTTGCCGAACGCTACAACGTCACCGTGATCGAGGATGCCTCGCACGCGGTGGGGGCGTCGTACGCCGGGCGCCCGGTCGGGTGCGGTGAATTCGCCGCGATGACCGTGTTCAGTTTTCACCCGGTAAAGATCATCACCAGCGCCGAGGGCGGCATGGTACTGACCAATCGTCCGGCGCTGGCCGAACGCTTGCAGCGCCTGCGCAGCCACGGCATGACCCGCGATCCGCAGCAGATGAGCGAAGCCAGTCACGGCCCTTGGTATTACGAACAGATCGAACTCGGTTTCAATTACCGCATCACCGATCTGCAAGCCGCGCTGGGTCTGTCGCAATTGGCGAAGCTGGACGACTTCATTAGCCGTCGCCGTGAATTGGCCGCACGTTATGACCGCTTGCTGGCGTACCTGCCACTGACCTTGCCAAGCCCTCAGCCAGAGGCTGAATCGGCGTGGCACCTGTACGTGGTGCGCGTGCAGACCGAGCGCGTCAATCTCAGCCACCGGCAAATCTTTGAAGGGTTGCGCGCGGCCGGGGTCGGGGTGAATCTGCACTATATTCCGCTGCACTTGCAGCCTTACTATCGCGACCTGGGTTTTGCCGAGGGTGACTTTCCCGAGGCCGAACGTTATTACGCGCAAGCAATCAGTCTGCCGCTGTATCCGCTGCTGACTGACGAACAACAGGACTATGTGGTCGAGCAACTGCGACGGCTGCTTCTTGAGGAGTAAAACCACGTGAGCTGCGTTGCGATCATCCCCGCCCGTGGTGGCAGCAAGCGCATCCCGCGCAAGAACCTCAAACCGTTCGACGGTGTGCCGATGATCGTTCGCTCGATCCGCACGGCGCTGGATTCGGGATTGTTCGAGCGGGTCGTGGTCAGCACCGACGACGCCGAGATTGCCGACGTGGCGCGGGCTCACGGTGCTGAGGTGCCGTTCCTGCGTCCGGCGGAACTGGCCGATGATTTTGCCGGTACTGCGCCGGTGATCGTGCATGCGTTGCAGCAACTGTCGGATTTCGAATACGCCTGCTGCGTTTATGCCACGGCGCCGTTGCTGCAGACGCGCTATTTGCGTCAGGGGCTTGAGTTGCTTGAGCTGAATCCGGACAAATCCTTTGCGTTCTCCGTGTGCAGTTTTGGCTTTCCTGTACAGCGTGCGCTGACGCTGGACGGGCAGGGCGCGTTGCAGGCTTTGTACCCGGAGTTTCGCAACACTCGCTCGCAGGATCTGCCTGAGGCCTATCAGGATGCCGGGCAGTTTTATTGGGGCCGCAGCGATGCCTGGTTACGCGGTGAAGTGATCTATTCGCCGGCCAGTCTGCCGGTGATTCTGCCCCGGCATCTGGTGCAGGACATCGACACGCTGGACGACTGGAAACGTGCCGAATACCTGTATGCCGCGCTGAAGGCTGGTGGAGAATTATCGTGAGAGTGCTGATCCGTGCCGATGCCTCGCCGACCATCGGCAGCGGCCACATTGCCCGTTGCCTGACGCTGGCGCGGGTGCTGCGCGGGCAGGGCAGTCACGTCGCGTTTGCCTGTCGGCGCTTGCCGGGGCATCGGCTCGATGCGCTGAGCGCCGAGGGTTTCGAGACCTTCGCGCTGCCTGAACGCTATCCCGATGAAGACCCGCAGCAAGCCATCGAAGCGATGTTGCCGTGGCAGGCCGACATCGACGCGCTGGCGCAGCTGCTGGTTGGCCACGCCGCGTTCGACTGGATCATCGCCGATCACTATGGGCTCGATCATCACTGGCAAACCGCTGCCCGGCGCTGGGCGCCACGCATTGCGGCGGTCGATGATCTGGCCACGCGGCGCTACAGCGTCGATCTGTTGCTCAATCAGAATTTGTCCGGCCTCAGCGAAAATTATCAGCCGCTGCTGCCTGCCAATTGCCGCACTTTGCTCGGCCCGCGCTATGCGATGTTGCGCGAGGAATTCAATGCCCCGGCCATCGAGATCAAGCCGCAGGCGCAGCGACTACTGGTGAATTTTGGCGGTTTCGATGCCGCCCGACAGACCCATCACGCGATGTTGGCGCTGGCCGATTTCGGCGAACTTGAAGTGGATTTTGTCGCCGGCGCCGACAACCCGGCCTGGACGCAAATGCAGGCACTGGCCGAGACGCGGCCGCATTGGCGGCTGCACAGTTTTGTCAGCGATTTTCATCAGCGCATGCTTGCAGCCGACTTGTTTATCGGTGCCGGTGGCGGCACCAGTTGGGAGCGCGCGGCGCTCGGCTTGCCGACGATTTGCATTGCGGTGTCGAACAATCAGCAGGTCAACGGCGAAGTCATGGCGGCAGCCGGTGCGCATGTGTTCATGGGCGCCCGTGAGCAGGTCAGTGTCGAGCAGTTGCGTGATGCGATCGGCTTCATCGTTGGCAACCACTATCTGCGGCAAAGTCTGGCCGAGTGCTCGCGGCAACTGGTCGACGGTCGTGGTGCTTTGCGCGTAGCGGCAGCGCTCGCTGGCGCGGTGCTGAAACTGCGCCCGGCGACGCTGGACGATGCGCAGTTGTTGTTCGACGGGCGCAATGCCGAGGCGGTGCGACGCTGGTCGCAAAAAAACGATGTGATCGACCGCGAGCAGCATCAACACTGGTTGAGCGCGAGCCTGCGCAATCCTCAGCGGCTGCTGTTGATCGCCGAAAGCGATGACGGCCCGGTCGGTGTGTTGCGTTATGACTTGCGTGGTTTTGAGGCCGAAGTTTCGCTGTATCTGTTCGAACAGCGTTTGGGCCTCGGTTGGGGCAGGGCGCTGCTCGCTCGCGGTGAGGCATTCGTCACGGCGCACTGGCCGCAACTGACCGCAATCAACGCGCAGGTTTCGCCTGCCAATCGCCCGTCATTGAATGTCTTTCGTGACGCCGGGTATCTGCAAAGTGCCTGTGCGTTCACCCGTGTCTTGAAGGAACACCCGCATGCCTGATTTCAAGATTGGCGATCGCCTGATCGGTGCCGACGCGCCGCCGTTCATCATCGCCGAGATGAGCGGCAACCATAACCAGTCGCTGGACGTGGCCCTGCAAATCGTCGAAGCGGCGGCGAAGGCTGGCGCGCATGCCTTGAAGCTGCAAACCTACACCGCTGAGACCATGACGCTGGATATCGCTGAGGGTGAGTTTTTCATCAAGGATCCGGGCAGCCTGTGGGCCGGCACGTCTTTGTATGACCTGTATGAGAAGGCGCATACGCCATGGGAATGGCACGCGCCGATTTTCGCTCGGGCGAAAGAGCTGGGCATGCTCGCGTTCTCGACACCGTTCGACGACAGCGCCGTGGACTTTCTCGAAAGCCTCGACGTGCCGGCTTACAAGATCGCCAGTTTCGAGAACACCGATTTACCGCTGATCCGTCGCGTCGCGGCCACCGGCAAACCGCTGATCATCTCCACCGGCATGGCGAGCATCGCCGAACTTGACGAAACCGTGCGCGCCGCGCGGGAGGCGGGCTGCAAGGATCTGGTGCTGCTCAAATGCACCAGCACCTACCCGGCGACACCGGCAAACAGCCACGTGCGTACGATTCCACATCTGCGGGAATTGTTCGGCTGCGAAGTGGGGCTGTCTGATCATTCGATGGGCGTTGGTGTATCGGTGGCGGCGGTGGCGCTTGGCGCGACGGTGGTGGAAAAACATTTCACTCTCGACCGCGCGGCCGGTGGCGTCGACGCCAGTTTCTCGCTGGAACCGGCGGAGATGGCTAGCCTGGTGGTGGAAACCGAACGCGCCTGGCAGGCGCTGGGTCAGGTGCATTACGGCGTGACCGAAGCCGAGCGCAAGTCGGTGGTTTATCGCCGTTCGCTGTACGTCACCGCCGACATGGCCGCCGGTGAGCCTTTCACCGCTGCCAATCTGCGCGCCATTCGTCCGGGTCTCGGCCTGCCGCCCAAGCACACCGACGCCGTTCTCGGCCGCTGCGCGCGCACGCCGATCAAACGCGGTACGCCGCTGGACTGGTCGCTGATCGAATAGACCGATCTGCAATCGATTCGGCATTTATCGTGACTTGCGAGTCATAACGCGCATCTTCACTGTATTGTATTAATCGGTGAGATGGCGCCTGGCCCGTTATCGGTGGCAGTGATAGCCCTTTGCGCTCCCCGTGGCTGCCCGTTGTGGCGGCCGTTTTCTGTTTGTCAGCGCCCCTCGAAATCCTTGCGAGCGGTGGTCTTGGGCTGTTTTTTATTGGGAAGCCGTAATGATTGGCATAAAAAGCATTGCGAGCTACGTTCCTGTAGCCGGCGTGGACAATTACGCACAAGGTGCAAAATTCGAAAAGGATGAAGAATTCATCCTTGGCAAAATCGGTTCGGCGTTTCTGCCGCGCAAAGACGCTGATCAAGAAACCTCCGATCTGTGCGTGGAAGCGGCCAATGCGCTGTTTGCCAGCAACCCTGAACTGAAGCGTGAATCGATCGACGCGTTGATCGTCGTCACCCAGAACGGTGACGAAGAAGGCCTGCCGCACACTGCCGCGATCGTCCAGGACAAACTCGGCCTGCCGACCAATGTCGCTGCGTTCGATATTTCCCTGGGTTGCTCCGGTTACGTCTACGGCATCTACGCGATCAAGGGCTTTATGGAAGCCGCTGGCCTGAAGAACGGCCTGCTGATCACCGCTGACCCGTACTCGAAAATCGTCGACCCGGAAGACCGCAACACCACCATGCTGTTTGGCGATGCCGCCACCGCCACGTGGATGGGCGAAGATCCGACCTGGGCGCTGGGCAAGGCCAAGTTCGGCACCGACGGTTCCGGTGCGCCGCACTTGAAAGTCACCGATGGCGTGTTCTTCATGAACGGTCGTCAGGTATTCAACTTTGCGCTGCTGAAAGTCCCGGCGCACTTGCACGAGTTGCTCGACGACTCTGGCCTCAAGGCTGATGACATCGACGCGTTCTGCATTCACCAAGGCAGCGCGGCAATCGTTGATGCCGTGGCGCGACGCTTCGAAGGCGAGCCGGAGAAGTTCATCAAGGACATGGTCGAGACCGGCAACACCGTGTCGTCGAGCATTCCGCTGCTGCTGGAAAAACACGTGATCGATTCCGACTGGCAGCGCATTGCGCTCAGCGGTTTCGGTGTGGGTCTGTCGTGGGGTTCGGCGATTATTTATCGTCCTTGAGCCACACAACGGCCGATACAAAAATAGCGCTCAAGGGTTAACCTTGAGCGCTATTTTTTTGCCTGAAACGGAGTGCGAGGCGTCATGAGCGAGTTTTTCCAGGCCAATGCCGAAGTCCTGCAACGACGCTGGCCGGCGCTGTTCGAGCGCTTGATGGTTGAGGACAGTTCGGCCATTGCCGCTGAGCTGACGCAAGGGTTGGGTTCGACGCTGAGCGTCAACGGCATTCAGCTCACCAGTCGCCATGACCGCACGCATGAGGCGCGGATTCAGGCCGCCAGTCTTCCGGACAAAGCGCAACTGCACGTCTACGGCACCGGCCTCGGCGATCTGCCCGGTGTGTTGCTGGAGCGCTCAAACCTTGATCGCTTGTACGTGCACATCCTCAATGGCGCGTTGTTTGCGCTGGTGCTGCAACTGATTGATCAACGGCAGTGGCTGGAAGATCCGCGCGTGGAGCTGTTTTATGCAGGCGATCTTTCCGATATCTGCACGCCGTTTTTTGCCCTGCCGGCCGAGATGCTGCTGGCGGATGACTTCAACGCGAAGATCCGTGATCGGCTGGTCAATGAAGTTCATCTGACTTTCAACAACCGCGAATTCGACGTGCAGTCGCCGATTATTCAGCAACGGTTGCAGGATTGTTTGCCGGTACTGCTGGGCGATGAGGATGTGGCGCAATTGTTCGGCACCTGCGCCGGCCGCGAGGTGTTTGTGATCGGTACTGGCCCGACGCTTGAGAGCCATTTCGAACGGTTGGCGGCGATTCGTCAGCAGGCTGACCGTCCATTGTTCATTGCCGTGGATACCGCTTATCGGCCGTTGCGCGAACACGGGATCGTCCCGGACATGGTGGTCAGCATCGATCAACGTATCGGTTTTCGGCATCTACCATTCGAGGAATCGGACGGGATTACTTTGGTGTACCTGCCGATGAGTGATCCCGATGTACTGACGGCCTGGAAGGGCAAGCGCTACGGTGGTTATTCGGCAAGTCCGGTGTACGCCGGTTTGCGCGAGCAACATCCGCGCGCGCTGCTGCATGTCGGTGGCAGTGTGATTCATCCCGCCGTCGATCTGGCGGTGAAGATGGGCGCCGCGCGCATCACGCTGTTCGGCGCTGACTTTGCGTTTCCCAACAACAAGACCCACGCCGGCTGGAACGACGGCGATCTGGGGCCGGGCGTGAGTCAGTCACGGCACTGGGTGCTGGACGGGAATGGCCAGCGCGTCGCCACGCAGCTCAACTTTCGCGGTTATCTATGTGTGCTGGAACGCTACATCGCCGCCCATCCGCACGTGCAGTTCTATAACAGCAGCCGCGCGGGCGCGTTGATTGCAGGCACGCAGTTCGACCCGGAGTTCGTGCAATGACCGCTATCGATAAATGCATGGATGAGTGCCGTCAGTGCGCTGGGTTGTTTCGTCTGGGCCGTGATGTCGAGGCAGCGCTGGTCATGGTTGACGTGTTTGAAGGCGCGCAGCAGGCGCTCATGTCGGCATCGACCGATGTCCAGCAAGCCTGGGCGACCTTGCTGACGCAAATCCTTGAATGCCAAGAGCGTCAGGACTGGTTGGGCCTCGCCGATTTCATGGAGTACGAACTGATCGAATTGCTGCAAAGCACGCAGCGCTGAAGGCGACCAACGGCGCTGGCCCGCTGCTTTGCGCCGCAGTCGATTTTATGACGTCATTTTTTCGTGGGTGGGGCGCGGCTAAGCCCTTGTTTTCTCGGGGGTGGCAGGGTGATGGCAAATTTTTTTCAAAAAGCCCTCAAGCAACCTGCAAACCCGACGATAACTATTACGAAGGTTCTCTAGGCCATACCCGGCGGTTGCCAGGGCCGGAAGCCGCAGTACCCAACCAACGAGGAATTCGTCATGGCTTTAACAGTAAACACCAACACCACATCGTTGAACGTTCAGAAAAACCTGAACCGCGCTTCCGACGCTCTGTCGACTTCGATGCAACGTCTGTCTTCCGGCCTGAAAATCAACAGCGCTAAAGATGACGCCGCTGGCCTGCAGATCTCCAACCGTATGTCCTCGCAGATCCGTGGTAACACTCAGGCGATCCAGAACGCCAACGACGGTATCTCCGTAGCTCAGACCGCTGAAGGCGCTCTGCAAGCAACTACCGACATCCTGCAGCGTATGCGTGAACTGGCTGTTAAAGCACGTAACGGTACCAACGGCACTGCTGACCAGACCGCTACCAACTCTGAATTCGCTCAGATGTCCGACGAGATCACCCGTATCTCGGCTTCGACCAACCTGAACGGCAAAAACCTGCTGGACGGTTCGGCTGGTACTGTGACCCTGCAAGTGGGCGCGAACACCGGTTCGGCTAACCACATCGACCTGGTACTGACTGGCAAGTTCGACGCAACCAGCCTGTCCGTAAACAGCGGTGCTCTGGTTCTGACTGGTACTTCGGGTACTGGCGCTGGTTCCGCTTCGGTGAACATCGACAACGCGATCACCGCAATCGACGCTGCTATCGCTTCGATCGGTGCAACCCGTGCAAACCTGGGTGCTTCGCAAAACCGTCTGACCAGCACCATCTCCAACCTGCAGAACATCACTGAAAACACCACCGCTGCTCAGGGTCGTGTACAGGACACCGACTTCGCCGCAGAAACTGCTAACCTGACCAAGCAGCAAACTCTGCAGCAAGCTTCGACTTCCGTACTGGCTCAAGCCAACCAACTGCCTTCCGCTGTACTGAAGCTGCTTCAGTAATTCCGGATCGAGTTTAAGCGGGGGAGTGCGCTTGTCGTGCTCTCTCGCTTTTTTACGTTAAGAGGTGATGGGCATGGACATGAGCGTAAAGCTTAGCGTGTCTTATCCGGCTCCGAAGCCCGTGGCCCCGGTGCCTGACAAGCCGTCAGAGACGCCAAAGGTTGCCAAGGCTGACGCTCCGGTCGCTGACAAAAGCCAGGATACGGACGATGCCAAGTTGAAGCTGGCGGTGCAGGAGATCGAAAAGTTCGTCCAGTCGATCAAGCGCAATCTGGAGTTCTCGATCGATGAGCATTCTGGAAAGGTTATCGTCAAAGTGATCGCAAGCGAGACGGGTGAAGTCGTTCGACAGATTCCCTCCGCCGAAGCTCTAAAGCTGGCAGACAGCCTGGCCAACGCCAGTCACGTGTTGTTCGACGCCAAAGTCTGATAGCTGGCATGAATCGTGTTTGTTCGTTCTCAGGACGCCGGTAGCGGTCAAAAGAATGGCAACAATCTGAAGGGAGATGCACATGGCAAGTCCAATTTTACCGGGTTCCGGACTGGGTTCCGGCCTGGACATCGGCGCGATCGTTACCGCGCTGGTTAACGCCGACAAGTCTGCCAAGCAGACGCAGATCGACACTCAGACGAAAACCAACTCGCTGAAGATTTCCGGTGTCGGTTCGCTGAAAAGCGCGCTGGCGGCGTTTCAGAAATCGATGACCGACCTCAACAAAGCGTCGAGCCCTGCGTTTGCCGGGTTTACTGCGACCTCCGGTACCCCGACCGTTTTAGGCGTTACGTCCGACAGCACCGCTGTGCCGGGAACCTACAACGTTGTCGTGAAGAGTCTGGCCACCGGTTCGAAAGTAGCCAGTGCCTCTTTCGCTGGCGGTACGACCAGTGCCATTCCGAGTGGTACTCTGAAAATCAGTCAGAATGGCACTGATTATCCTGTGACGATTCCGGCCAATGCCACGCTGCAAAGCACTCGCGACGCGATCAACACTGCGCAGGCGAGCAACGGTATTTCTGCCAACATCGTGACCGACAGCTCCGGCGCTTCGCGGCTGGTGATCAGCTCCAACAAGACCGGCGCAGGTTCCGACCTCAGCGTCAGCGGTATTGCCGGCCTTGAGATTGACGGCACTAAAGTCATGGGTGGGACACCGGCGGCGGGCGATGCCGGATCCGTCAACGGTGTCGCCAAAGACGCCGCCATCACCATCGATGGCTTGGCCGTGACCAGCAAAAGCAACACGGTGACGGGTGCAATCAGTGGTCTGACGCTGAACCTTGCGTCCATGAGCACTGGCGACACACCGACCGTTGTGACGGTTGCCACCAACACCACTGGAATCCAGACTTCGCTTCAGACGTTCGTCGATTCCTACAACACCCTGAAAAAGGCCATCGACACGCTGTCCAAGGCAACACCGGATGCGGACGGTAATCTGACCGTTTCCGCAGCGTTCACCGGTGACTCGCTGCCGCGCTCGCTGATGGCTGACATTCGTGAGCAGTTGACCGAATCTGGCCCGAGTGCGCAACTGACGGTGTTGTCGCAGTTGGGCGTAATGACCGACAGCAAAACCGGTCTGCTGGCACTCGACACCGCTGTGTTCAACAAACGAATGGACACACCGGGCATGGCTGGTCAGGTTCAGCAGATGTTCTCCGGCACCAACGCCACTAACGGTTTGTTGGCGCGCATGAGCAGTGCGGTCGACCCGTACGTCAAGACCGGCGGCCTGCTCGATCAGCGCAGCTCCAACCTGACCAACCTCTCGTCTAGCCTGCAAAAGCAGCAGACGGCGCTGGATCTGCATGTCACCAGCCTGACGGCAACGCTGACCGCAAAATACAACGCGATGGATCTGTTGGTCGGGCAGATGAAAGCAACGGCGAGCAACATCACGTCGTTCTTCAGCTCGCTCAATGCTCAGCAATCCGCGAAGTAACAGGTAAGAACGACAAAAACCCGGCTACGCTTTATCGGCGTGCGCCGGGTTTTTGTCTTTTCATTTAAAGTTTTCAGACTCGTTGGCGATACATTGGTTATACGAGTCATTGTGGCAATGAGGTAAAACATGAACCCGATGTTAGCCCTTCGGCAGTACCAGAAAGTCGGTGCGCACGCACAGACCTCCGAAGCGAGCCCGCACCGCCTGGTGCAAATGTTGATGGAAGGTGGCCTGGCCCGTATCGCTCAGGCCAAGGGTGCCATCGAGCGCAAGGACATTCCCGGCAAGTGCACCTCGATCAGCAAAGCGATCGGTATTGTCAGCGGTCTGCGCGAAGGTCTGGATCTGGAAAACAGTGCCGAGGCGCTGGCCGATCTGGACGGTCTGTACATCTACATGATGAAACGCCTGGCCGAGGCGAACATCAGTAGCGATCCACGCATTCTTGATGAAGTCGCCGGGCTGCTGACGACGGTAAAAGAGGGCTGGGATGCCATCGCGCCTACGCCTGCTCCGCAGTTCTAAAGGAGAGCACCATGAGTCTTGTATTGCAGCAAATCGCTGACACTCGTCAAGCACTGGTCAGTGCGCTGGCTGATCGTAACTGGGAAGCCATTGGCGAGCTGGATCTGGCATGTCGTTCCTGCATGGAAGACGTCATAGCGGAAGCTTCGCTGGACGAAGACGCGTTGCGCGATAATCTGGAAGAGTTGCTGCATGTTTATCGGCAGCTGCTTGAAGTGGCCATGGGCGAACGCCAGGCGATAGTCGATGAGATGTCGCAGATCACCCAAGCGCGGAACGCGGCAAAGGTTTACCATCTGTTTGGTTAATTAACCTTCAGTTAATCCAGAGATGTGCGCCATAAATTTGACTGTGCACGGTTTTTTGACTTAACTAGTGGCTGTTTTCAGATTTCGGGCGTCTACAGGCACAGAGTGTCCTGCAAGCGTCTCGCTTGCCCCCATTTTCGGGCATTGAGTTGACCAGGGAAGTTGCTATTGCATGTGGCGTGAAACCAAAATTCTGCTGATCGATGACGATAGCGTCCGCCGCCGCGACCTGGCGGTGATTTTAAATTTTCTCGGCGAAGAAAATTTACCCTGCGGCAGCCATGACTGGCAGCAGGCAGTCGGCTCTTTGTCGTCTAGTCGTGAAGTCATTTGCGTACTGATCGGGACGGTTAATGCTCCTGGCGCGCTTTTGGGCTTGTTAAAGACACTCTCAAGCTGGGATGAGTTCCTTCCCGTCTTGCTGATGGGCGATAATTCTTCCGTCGACTTGCCGGAAGACCAGCGCCGCCGGGTGTTGTCGACCCTGGAAATGCCACCGAGCTACAGCAAATTGCTCGACTCCCTGCACCGTGCCCAGGTCTATCGCGAGATGTACGACCAGGCCCGCGAGCGCGGTCGCCATCGCGAACCCAACCTGTTCCGCAGCCTCGTCGGCACCAGCCGTGCGATTCAGCACGTGCGCCAGATGATGCAGCAAGTCGCCGATACCGACGCCAGCGTGCTGATCCTTGGCGAGTCCGGCACTGGCAAGGAAGTGGTTGCGCGTAACCTGCATTACCATTCCAAGCGTCGCGACGCGCCGTTCGTACCCGTCAACTGCGGGGCGATCCCGGCAGAGCTGCTCGAAAGCGAATTGTTCGGCCACGAGAAGGGCGCCTTCACCGGCGCGATCACCAGCCGTGCCGGCCGTTTCGAACTGGCCAACGGCGGGACGCTGTTCCTCGACGAAATCGGCGACATGCCGCTGCCGATGCAGGTCAAACTGCTGCGCGTCCTGCAGGAGCGCACCTTCGAACGAGTGGGCAGCAACAAGACCCAGAGCGTCGACGTGCGCATCATCGCCGCGACCCTCAAGAATCTCGAAAGCATGATCGAGATCGGCACCTTCCGCGAAGATCTCTACTATCGCCTGAACGTGTTCCCGATCGAGATGGCGCCGCTGCGTGAGCGCGTTGAAGACATCCCGCTGCTGATGAACGAACTGATCTCGCGCATGGAACACGAAAAGCGCGGCTCGATCCGTTTCAACTCGGCGGCGATCATGTCGCTGTGCCGTCACGGCTGGCCGGGCAACGTCCGCGAACTCGCCAACCTGGTTGAGCGCATGGCGATCATGCACCCGTACGGGGTGATCGGCGTGGTCGAGTTGCCGAAGAAATTCCGCTACGTCGACGACGAAGACGAGCAACTGGTCGACAGCTTGCGCAGTGATCTCGAAGAGCGCGTGGCCATCAACGGTCATACGCCGGACTTCACCGCCAACGCCTTGCTGCCGCCGGAAGGCCTGGATCTGAAGGACTACCTCGGTGGTCTCGAACAAGGCCTTATTCAGCAAGCGCTGGACGACGCCAATGGCATCGTGGCGCGAGCGGCCGAGCGTCTGCGTATTCGCCGCACCACGCTGGTGGAGAAGATGCGCAAGTACGGCATGAGCCGCCGCGACGGAGACGAACAGGCGGAGGATTGACGCCTGTTTTTCAACTGCTTCATTTATAAGCAGTTTTTTTTAGGCACGGGTATTGCTACATCCCTCGCAACGTTCCGTTTAACTGACGGTCAGCCACGCGAGAGACCACAATGCCCCACGCCGCCCCGATCTCTTCTGCCTCCCGATCCGAGGCATCATCCTCGTCCGTAGAGCACGCCAGCCGGCAGGGTCTTGAGCAGTCGTTCGCGCTGTTCAATCAGATGTCGAGCCAACTGACCGACTCTTACAGCATGCTTGAAGCGCGGGTCACCGAGCTCAAGGGTGAACTGGCCGTGGTCAGCGCCCAGCGCATGCAGGAACTGGCGGAAAAAGAACGCCTGGCCAACCGTCTGCAAAACCTCCTTGATCTGTTGCCCGGTGGCGTCATCGTCATTGACGGTCACGGCATTGTCGTCGAAGCCAATCCGGCCGCGATCGAGTTGCTCGGCCTGCCGCTGGAAGGCGAATTGTGGCGCCACGTCATCGCCCGCTGCTTCGCGCCGCGTGAAGACGATGGCCATGAAATCTCTCTGAAAAACGGTCGACGCTTGTCGATTGCCACCCGCTCGCTGGATGCCGAACCGGGGCAATTGGTGCTGCTCAACGATTTGACGGAAACCCGTCATCTGCAAGATCAACTGGCGCGCCACGAGCGTCTGTCCTCGTTGGGGCGCATGGTCGCTTCGCTGGCCCATCAGATCCGCACGCCACTGTCTGCTGCATTGCTATACGCCAGTCATTTGACTGAGCAGGAATTGCCGGTCGCCACTCAACAACGTTTCGCCGGGCGCCTGAAAGAACGCCTGCACGAGCTGGAGCACCAGGTGCGCGACATGCTGGTGTTCGCCCGTGGCGAGCTGCCGCTGACCGACCGCCTGACGCCGACTGCCCTGATGCAATCGCTGCAAGCCGCCGCGCTGACCCATGTGCAGGATCTGCCTATCCGTTGGCAGTGCGACAGTCATGCCGGCGAGTTGCTGTGCAACCGCGACACGCTGGTCGGCGCGCTGCTGAATCTGATCGAAAACGCCATTCAGGCCAGTCCGGGTGACGTGCGCCTGAAAGTGCATTGCTACAACCGCGACAACACCTTGCGCATCAGCGTCAGTGACAGCGGCAGCGGCATCGAGCCCGCCGTTCTGGCGCGTCTCGGCGAACCTTTTTTCACCACCAAAGTGACCGGCACTGGCCTCGGCCTGACCGTGGTCAAAGCGGTCGCCCGTGCGCATCAGGGAGAATTGCTGCTGCGTTCGCGAGTCGGGCGCGGCACGTGCGCGCAGGTGATCCTGCCGCTGTTTTCCGCTGTACAAGGAGCTGAGTGATCGCCATGGGCATCAAGGTTTTGCTGGTCGAGGACGACCGTTCGTTGCGCGAAGCGCTGGCTGACACGCTGTTGCTGGCCGGGCATGATTTCCATGCGGTCGGCAGCGCGGAAGAAGCGTTGACGGCGGTGGCGCGTGAGGCGTTCAGTCTGGTGGTCAGCGACGTCAATATGCCCGGCATGGATGGTCATCAATTGCTCGCGCTGCTGCGCTCGCGCCAGCCGCAATTGCCGGTGTTGCTGATGACTGCCCACGGCGCAGTCGAGCGCGCGGTGGATGCGATGCGCCAAGGCGCGGCGGATTATCTGGTCAAACCGTTTGAGCCCAAAGCGTTGCTCGATCTGGTCGCGCGGCATGCGCTGGGCAATGTTGGCGCGTGCGAAAGCGAAGGGCCGATTGCGGTCGAACCGGCCAGCGCCCAGCTTCTTGAATTGGCGGCACGCGTCGCGCGCAGCGATTCCACGGTGCTGATCTCCGGCGAGTCCGGCACCGGTAAAGAAGTGCTGGCGCGCTACATTCACCAGCAATCCCATCGCGCCAATCAACCGTTCATTGCGATCAACTGCGCGGCGATCCCGGACAACATGCTCGAAGCGACATTATTCGGGCACGAGAAAGGCTCGTTCACCGGCGCCATTGCTGCTCAGGCCGGCAAGTTTGAACAGGCAGATGGCGGCACGATTCTGCTCGACGAAATTTCCGAAATGCCGCTGGGCCTGCAAGCCAAACTGCTGCGCGTCCTGCAAGAGCGCGAAGTCGAGCGCGTTGGCGCACGCAAGCCGATCACTCTGGATATTCGCGTGGTCGCCACCACTAACCGTGATCTGGCCGGTGAAGTGGCGGCGGGACGTTTCCGTGAAGACTTGTTCTATCGGCTGTCGGTTTTTCCGTTGGCCTGGCGGCCGTTGCGCGAGCGCACCGCCGACATCCTGCCGCTGGCCGAGCGTCTGCTGGCCAAACACGTCAATAAAATGAAGCACGCGGCGGCAAAACTCTCGCCCGAGGCACAGGCGTGCCTGACCGGCTACCCGTGGCCGGGCAATGTCCGTGAGCTGGATAACGCCATTCAGCGCGCCTTGATTCTGCAGCAGGGCGGTTTGATTCAGCCGCAGGATTTCTGCCTGTCCGGGCCGGTGATATTTGCCACATTGCCGACGCCAGCGCCCGCTGCGCCGGTGATTCGTGAAGTCGAGATCGAGGCGGATTCCGCGGGTGCCTTGGGCGATGACCTGCGCCGCCGGGAGTTTCAGATGATCATCGACACCCTGCGCAGCGAACGTGGCCGGCGCAAGGAGGCGGCGGAAAAGCTCGGCATCAGCCCGCGCACCCTGCGCTACAAACTGGCGCAAATGCGTGATGCCGGGATGGATGTCGAAGGTTATCTGTTCGCCACTTGATCCCGCGCAATGCTGTGAAATAGCTTTTCTGAAAAGGGTGTCCATGAGCTGGCACCCTTGTTGCTAATACCTGTGTACCCGCCGAGTGAGTGTCAAAAAATTGCGGGCCGCCCAAGAGAGTAGACCATGAGCCAAGGTATTGAATTTAATCGGTTGATGATGGACATGAAGGCCATGAAAATGGACGCCATGTCTTCGCCGAAGACCACTTCCGCCGTGCCGGAAATGGCCGGCAGCAGCTTTTCCGACATGCTCGGTCAGGCCATCAACAAAGTCAGCGATACCCAGCAGGCGTCCACTCAGTTGGCCAATGCTTTCGAAGTCGGCAAGACCGGCGTCGACCTGACTGACGTGATGATCGCTTCGCAAAAAGCCAGCGTGTCGTTCCAGGCTCTGACCCAGGTGCGCAACAAACTGGTTCAGGCGTATCAAGACATCATGCAGATGCCGGTTTAAGGACGAGATTGAGTCATGGCAGAAGCAGTCGCCGATAACGTTCCGGCCAAGGC
>NZ_JBIVMX010000042.1:36532-46739 GCF_044753305.1 Pseudomonas sp. NPDC088429
CGAGATGACCATGCTGCGTCAGGTGGGCCTGTTGGTCGGCCTGGCAGCGAGCGTGGCGATTGGCTTTGCCGTGGTGCTGTGGTCGCAGCAGCCGGATTACCGTCCGTTGTACGGCAGCCTTGCCGGCATGGACGCCAAGCAGGTCATGGACACCCTGGCCGCCGCTGACATTCCTTACAACGTCGAACCGAACTCTGGCGCCTTGCTGGTCAAGGCCGAAGACCTGTCCCGTGCGCGGATGAAACTCGCTGCCGCTGGTGTCACTCCCAGCGACGGCAATATCGGTTTCGAAATCCTCGACAAGGAACAGGGTCTGGGCACCAGCCAGTTCATGGAAGCGACCCGTTATCGTCGCGGCCTCGAAGGCGAACTGGCACGCACCATTTCCAGCCTGAACAACGTCAAGGGTGCCCGCGTGCACCTGGCGATTCCGAAAAGCTCGGTGTTCGTCCGTGATGAACGCAAGCCAAGCGCTTCGGTTCTGGTCGAGCTGTACTCCGGTCGTTCGCTGGAGCCGGGTCAGGTGATTGCGATCATCAACCTGGTGGCGACTTCCGTTCCCGAGTTGAGCAAATCGCAGATCACCGTCGTCGACCAGAAGGGCACCTTGCTCTCGGATCAGGCGGAAAACTCCGAAATGACCATGGCCGGCAAGCAGTTCGATTACAGCCGCCGCATGGAAAGCATGCTCACCCAGCGCGTACACAACATTCTGCAACCGGTTTTGGGCAACGATCGCTACAAGGCTGAAGTCTCGGCCGACATCGATTTCAATGCCGTCGAATCCACCGCCGAGCAGTTCAACCCGGATCAACCGGCGTTGCGCAGCGAGCAGTCGGTCAACGAACAACGCACCGCCAGCAATGGCCCGCAAGGTGTGCCGGGTGCCTTGAGCAACCAGCCGCCGTCGCCAGCCTCGGCACCGCAGACCACCGCCAATGCCGCCGCGCCGGCTGCCATGGTGCAACCGGGTCAGCCACTGGTGGATGCCAACGGTCAGCAGATCATGGATCCGGCCACCGGCCAGCCAATGCTCGCGCCGTACCCGGCAGACAAGCGTCAACAATCCACCAAGAACTTCGAGCTCGACCGTTCGATCAGCCACACCAAACAGCAGCAGGGTCGCCTGAATCGTCTGTCGGTGTCGGTGGTGGTCGACGATCAGGTCAAGGTCAACGCGGCCAACGGTGAAACCACCCGCGCGCCGTGGACCGCCGACGAATTGGCGCGCTTCACTCGTCTGGTGCAGGACGCCGTCGGTTTCGACGCCAGCCGTGGCGACAGCGTCAGCGTGATCAACATGCCGTTCTCCGCTGAACGCGGTGAAGTGATTGCCGACATTCCGTTCTACTCTCAGCCATGGTTCTGGGACATCGTCAAACAAGTGCTGGGTGTGTTGTTCATCCTCGTGCTGGTGTTCGGCGTGCTGCGTCCGGTGCTTAACAACATCACCAACGGCGGTCGCAGCAAAGAGCTGGCGCTGGGCAGCGATGTCGAGCTCGGTGGCATGGGCGGTCTGGATGGCGAACTGGCCAACGACCGCGTCAGCCTCGGTGGTCCGCAATCCATTCTGCTGCCTAGCCCGAGCGAGGGTTATGACGCGCAGCTGAATGCAATCAAGAGTCTGGTGGCAGAAGACCCGGGTCGCGTGGCCCAGGTCGTGAAAGAGTGGATTAACGCAGATGAGTGATAACCGAGCCGCCAGCGTCAAACTGAACAAGGTCGACAAAGCCGCGATTCTGCTGCTGTCCCTGGGTTCGACCGATGCCGCACAAGTGTTGCGCCACATGGGCCCGAAAGAGGTTCAGCGGGTCGGCGTGGCCATGGCGCAGATGGGCAACGTCCATCGCGAGCAGGTCGAGCAGGTGATGAGCGAGTTCGTCGACATCGTCGGCGACCAGACCAGCCTCGGCGTCGGCTCCGACGACTACGTGCGCAAAATGCTCACCCAGGCATTGGGCGAAGACAAGGCCAACGGCCTGATCGACCGCATCCTGCTCGGTGGCAACACCAGCGGCCTCGACAGCCTGAAATGGATGGAACCGCGCGCCGTTGCTGACGTGATCCGCTACGAACACCCGCAGATTCAAGCGATCGTGGTGGCCTACCTCGACCCCGATCAGGCCGGTGAAGTGCTCGGCAACTTTGACCACAAAGTGCGTCTGGACATCATCCTGCGCGTGTCGTCGTTGAACACCGTGCAGCCAGCGGCATTGAAAGAGCTGAACCAGATTCTCGAGAAGCAGTTCTCCGGCAACTCGAATGCCTCGCGCACCACCCTGGGTGGCATCAAGCGTGCGGCGGACATCATGAACTTCCTCGACAGCTCGATCGAAGGCCAGCTCATGGACTCGATCCGCGAAGTCGACGAAGACCTGTCCGGTCAGATCGAAGACCTCATGTTCGTGTTCAACAACCTCGCCGATGTCGACGACCGTGGCATTCAGGCGTTGCTGCGCGAAGTGTCTTCCGACGTGCTGGTGCTGGCCCTCAAGGGTTCGGACGAAGGCGTCAAAGAGAAGATCTTCAAGAACATGTCCAAGCGTGCCGCCGAACTGCTGCGCGACGACCTCGAAGCGAAGGGCCCGGTGCGCGTCAGCGACGTCGAAACCGCGCAGAAGGAAATCCTCACCATCGCCCGCCGTATGGCCGAAGCCGGAGAAATCGTCCTCGGTGGCAAGGGCGGCGAGGAAATGATCTAAGCCCATGGACAAGCATGACGAGTCTGTGACGGATCTGATCCGCGCCCGCGATGTTCGTGGTTTCGAATCCTGGGCGCTGCCGAGCTTCGACCCGCCAAAACCGGAACCCGAGCCGGAGCCCGAGCCTGAACCGCCGGAAATGGAAGAAGTGCCGCTGGACGAAGTCCAGCCACTGACCCTGGAAGAACTCGAAAGCATCCGTCAGGAGGCTTACAACGAGGGCTTTGCCATTGGCGAAAAGGAAGGTTTCCACAGCGCCACCCTCAAGGTGCGTCAGGAAGCCGAGGTCGCTCTGGCGGCGAAACTCGCCAGCCTTGAGCAGTTGATGGCCAACCTGTTCGAGCCGATCGCCGAGCAGGATACGCAGATCGAAAAGTCGCTGGTCGACCTTGTGCAACACATCACCAAACAGGTGATCCAGCGCGAACTGGCCATCGATTCGACTCAGATCGAACACGTCATGCGCGACGCCCTCAAGCTGTTGCCGCTGGGCGTCGACAACGTGCGTCTGTACGTCAATCCGCAGGACTTCGAGCAGGCCAAAGCCTTGCGCGAACGTCATGAAGAAACCTGGCGCATCGTTGAAGACGAAGCGCTGCTGCCGGGCGGTTGCCGGGTCGAAACCGCACACAGTCGCATCGATGCGAGCATCGAAACCCGCGTTGGTCAGGTCATGGCCAAGCTGTTCGATCAGTTGCACGAACAGGCGTTGCACCCGGCAGACGCGGATCTGAGCCTGGACATTCCTGAAGACGTAAAACCGGCGGCCACTGCTGAAGAGCCGCTTGCGGACGCCCCCGATGCGCCTTGAACGCACCAGTTTCGCCAAGCGCCTGGGCAGCTATGCCGAGGCCGTCGAAATTGCCGGGGCGCCGATTCTTGAAGGTCGCCTGCTGCGCATGGTCGGCCTCACCCTCGAAGCCGAAGGCCTGCGTGCCGCCATGGGCACGCGCTGCCTGGTGATAAACGACGACAGCTATCACCCCTCGCAGGTGGAAGCGGAAGTCATGGGTTTCTCCGGCAGCAAAGTTTTTCTGATGCCGGTCGGCAGTGTCGCCGGCATCGCCCCGGGCGCCCGCGTGGTGCCGCTCGCTGACACCGGACGTTTGCCGATGGGCATGAGCATGCTCGGTCGCGTGCTGGATGGTGCCGGTCGTGCGCTGGACGGCAAGGGCGGGATGAAAGCCGAAGACTGGGTGCCGATGGACGGCCCGACGATCAACCCGCTCAACCGTGACCCGATCAGCGAACCGCTGGACGTCGGCATTCGTTGCATCAACGGTTTGCTGACGGTGGGGCGTGGTCAGCGTCTCGGTCTGTTCGCCGGTACTGGCGTTGGTAAATCCGTGCTGTTGGGCATGATGACCCGCTTCACTGAGGCCGACATTATCGTCGTCGGGCTGATCGGTGAGCGCGGTCGAGAAGTTAAGGAATTCATCGAGCACAGCCTCGGTGAAGAAGGTCTCAAGCGCTCGGTGGTCGTCGCCTCTCCGGCGGACGATGCGCCGCTGATGCGTCTGCGCGCGGCGATGTACTGCACGCGCATCGCCGAGTATTTCCGCGACAAGGGCAAGAACGTCCTGTTGCTGATGGATTCGCTGACGCGTTTCGCTCAGGCCCAGCGGGAAATCGCTCTGGCCATCGGCGAGCCGCCAGCGACCAAGGGTTATCCGCCGTCGGTGTTCGCCAAGCTGCCGAAACTGGTGGAGCGCGCCGGTAATGCGGAGAAGGGCGGGGGTTCGATCACCGCGTTCTACACCGTGTTGTCCGAAGGCGATGACCAGCAGGATCCGATTGCCGACTCGGCGCGAGGCGTGCTCGACGGCCACATCGTGTTGTCGCGGCGTCTGGCTGAGGAAGGTCATTACCCGGCCATCGATATCGAAGCGTCGATCAGCCGGGTGATGCCGGCCGTGGTCTCGGTTGAGCACATGCAGCGTGCGCAGTATTTCAAGCAGTTGTGGTCGCGCTATCAGCAGAGCCGCGACTTGATCAGCGTGGGTGCCTACGTTGCCGGTGGCGATCGCGAAACCGATCTGGCGATCTCCCTGCACCCGCAGTTGGTGCGCTACCAGCGTCAGGGGCTCAACGACAAAATCAACATGGGCGAAAGCCAGGCCTACCTGGAAACCCTGTTCGCCCCAGCGGCGGGCGGGTAACCGGTCATGGCTGCCGTCAGTCGAGCCGCGCGTCTGGCGCCGGTGGTGGACATGGCTGAAAAAGCCGAGAAAACCGCCGTGCAGCGCCTCGGTTACTTTCAGGGCCAGGTGAAGGTGGCCGAAAGCAAGCTCGCCGACCTTAATGCCTTTCGTCTGGATTATTCCGAGCAGTGGATCGTGCGCGGCAGCACCGGCGTGACCGGGCAGTGGTTGCTGGGTTTTCAGGGGTTTCTCGCGCAACTCGATACGGCTGTTGATCAGCAGCGGCAGAGTTTGAACTGGCACCAGAACAATCTCGATAAGGCGCGCGAGGCCTGGCAACAGGCGTTTGCCAAGGTCGAAGGCTTGCGCAAACTGGTGCAGCGCTACCGCGAAGAAGCTCAGCGGCTTGAAGACAAACGCGAGCAGAAATTGCTCGACGAATTGTCGCAGCGCCTGCCACGGCATGAACCCTTTTAGAAGATCAAAAGATCGCAGCCTTCGGCAGCTCCTACACGCGATCCCTGTAGGAGCTGCCGAAGGCTGCGATCTTTTGACGTTGCTTGTTCCTTGCCCCGAGGTCCGTCAGATGCTAAACCTTGTACACGTTCGTCAATGACAAGGAAGCCAGTCAATGTCAGTCGTTGCAGAAGTCTCACCGGATGGGAAAAAGCTCAGAATCTCGGTCAAAGGCCGATTCGATTTCGGCAAACATCAGGAATTTCGCAATTCCTATGAACGGGTCGACCCCGAGCCAAACTCCTACGAGCTGGATCTGAAAGAGACCACTTATCTGGACAGTTCCGCGCTCGGGATGCTGCTGCTCCTGCGGGATCACGCGGGCGGTGATGATTCGGACATCCGGGTGGTCAACCCCAACTCCGACGTGCGCAAAATCCTCGCCATCTCCAATTTCGACAAACTCTTCGACATCACGTGACGGCCATGCAGGCGCAAGAGCCGCTGACCATCCTGATCGCCGAAGACAGCGCCGCTGATCGCCTGTTGCTGTCGACCATCGTCCGCCGTCAGGGCCACGAAGTGCTGGCGGCCGCCAACGGTGCCGAAGCGGTCGAGTTGTTCCGTCAGCAGCAGCCACAACTGGTGCTGATGGACGCAATGATGCCGGTGATGGACGGCTTCGAAGCGGCGCGGCAGATCAAACTGCTGGCCGGCGAAACGCTGGTGCCGATCATCTTCCTGACCTCGCTCAGCGAAAGTGAAGCACTGGTGCGTTGTCTGGAGGCGGGCGGCGACGACTTTCTGGCGAAGCCCTACAACCAGATCATCCTTGCCGCCAAAATCAAGGCGATGGATCGCTTGCGCCGCCTGCAAGACACCGTGTTGCAGCAACGCGACCTGATCGCCAAACACCACGATTACCTGCTCAACGAGCAGCGCGTGGCCAAAGCGGTGTTCGACAAGGTCGCGCACTCCGGTTGTCTCAGCGCGCCGAACATTCGCTACCTGCAATCGCCTTACGCGCTGTTCAACGGCGACCTGCTGCTGGCGGCGTATACGCCGGCGGGCGACATGCATGTGCTGCTCGGTGATTTCACCGGCCATGGGTTGCCGGCAGCGGTGGGCGCTATGCCGCTTGCCGAAGTGTTTTACGGGATGACCGCCAAGGGTTACGGCCTGGCGGAAACCCTGCGCGAGATGAACGCCAAGCTCAAACGCATCCTGCCGGTCGACATGTTCTGCTGCGCCACGTTGCTGTGCCTGAGTTCGCTGCGGCGCTCGGTGGAAGTGTGGAACGGCGGCATGCCCGATGGTTATCTGCACAGGCTCGCGACGGGTGAGCGGGTTCCGCTGAAAGCACGGCATTTACCGCTCGGCGTGTTGAGCGCGCAGGCCTTTGATGACAGCACCGAAGTGCATGCGATGGCCGTCGATGATCGGGTGTTTCTGCTGTCCGACGGCGTCATCGATACCAGCGATGCCAATGATCAGCTGTTCGGTGTCGAGCGCTTGCAGCAAGTGTTTGCCGCCAATCGTGAGCCTGACCGGTTGTTCGAGGACATCGAGCAGGCGCTGCGGGATTTTCGTGGCGAGGCGCGCGACGATGTCAGCATGGTTGAAGTCAGCCTGCTCGCGCCGGCGCAGCTCAAACCAACGGCGCCGGTGTATTCCGACAGCGGCCAGTCATGCCCGCTCGATTGGTCGGTGAGTTTCGAGTTTCGCGGTGCCACGCTCAAGCGCTTCAACCCTTTGCCGTACCTGTTGCAGTTGCTGCTGGAAGTGCATGGCCTGCGCGGGCAGAGCGGCGCGTTGTACAGCGTGCTCGCCGAGTTGTATTCCAATGCGCTGGAACACGGCGTGCTCGGTCTCGATTCCAGTCTCAAGCGCGATGCGGCGGGGTTCGCGCGTTATTACGAACAACGCAACACGCGGCTGGAAGCATTGCAGGACGGCTACGTGCGCGTGCATTTGCAGGTCACGCCGCAAGAGCAGGGCGGTTGTCTGGTGATTCGCGTTGAAGACAGCGGCAAGGGTTTTGATGTGGCGCGGGTGATGGAGCGGCCGCTGGAAAATGTCCGTTTGTCGGGACGTGGGGTCAGCCTGGTGCGGCAACTGGGGCGCAACGCCAGTTGGTCGGACGAAGGTCGTAGTGCCCGCGTGGAGTTTTTCTGGGAGGTTCAGGCATAATCCGCGCAATTCTTGATCAAGGAGTGAACAAGTGACTGACCCACATGTGGATCGCGACGTACTCGATACTTTGCGTGACGTCATGGAGGAGAACTATCCGGATTTGCTGGATACCTTCCTGACGGATTCCGAAAGTCGCTTGCAGGAGCTGCAAGCGACCGCCGATGCCGAAAAGCTGTCGGAGGTCGCTCACAGCTTGAAGGGCAGCGCGAGCAACATGGGCGCTGTTCGCCTGGCCGAGTTGTGCCAGGCACTGGAGTCGGACGCCAGACACAAAAGCCCCGCTGAAATCGTCAAACTGGTCGCTGAAATCAGCCTCGAATTTGATGGCGTTCGCCCGGTTTACGAAAGCGAACGGCAGCACACGCATACTCATTGAACCGGCCGCCGGACGCTTTTCTCAAGCGTTCGGCGAAACTGGCCCGGCACTTGCAATCAATTTTCTCAACTGTACTTACGAGCCCCGTGCAGCGGAGACCGTTTCATGCCTGCGACCCCCAATATCCTTCTTCAGAATGCCGCTCAGGCCAAGGCGCAAGCTGCCTCGGCCAAATCGTCGGCGATGGCCGCAGAGCCCGTAGATAAAGCCTCCAGCTTCGCCAAAGTGTTCGCCGATCAGGGTGCGAACAAGCCTGTTGTCAGCACCGATAATCCGGCGAAAACCGCGCGCGACAAAGCCGCTGACAGCGCTGGCAAGAAAGACCTCGCCAAGGATCAATCTGCCGCCCCGGCTCCGGCGGTTGCCGATAGCGGCAATGCCTTGCCTGCTGACAAATCCGCGGCGGCCGATGACGCCGCTGCCAGCGATGACACTACCGATCCTGCGCAAACGCCGGTTGCCGACGCCAGCGTGACTGATCCTGCGCTTGATCCGGCCTTGGCCGTCGCCGTGCAACCGGTGGCTGCGCCTGTGGTGCCAGCCCCGGTTGCCGCTGCACCGGCGCAACCTGAAGCCGAAACACCAGCAGTCGCCGTGTTGCCAGCAGTCAAAGACCCGGCGGCCTCGACCGATAGCGATTTCGACCCGGCAGCCGATCCGCTCGATTCGATGCCGGCGGTGCGTTTGGCGATGGAGCAGGGCGGGCATATTTCCGCTGCCAGTCAGGCGCAACCGAAAACCACCTCGGCACAGGCTCAGGCTGACGGCGAATTGACCTCGGCGCAGAACTTCGCCGCTGGCATGGCCAGCATGCTCGACGTGCAAGCCGACAAGGACAGCACCAGTCAGGGCGGCGACAAAGCGTTCAGCGGCCTGATCGATGACGGCCTCAAAGACCTCAAGACTGCGACCAGCGATACCCGCGTTGATGATTTCGCCAACCGCCTCGCCGCGTTGACGCAGGCTGCCACACCAAAAACCGCGAACGCCGTGCCGGTGAATCAGCCGATCGCCATGCATCAGAACGGCTGGACGGAAGAAGTGGTCAACCGCGTCATGTACCTGTCCAGCGCCAATCTGAAGGCGGCGGATATTCAGCTGCAACCGGCCGAGTTGGGGCGCCTGGATATCCGCGTGAATCTGGTGCCGGATCAGCAGACCCAGGTGACGTTCATGAGTGCGCATCCGAGCGTGCGGGAGGCGCTCGACAGCCAGATGCATCGCCTGCGCGAGATGTTCACGCAGCAGGGCATGGGCCAGGTTGACGTTAATGTGTCCGACCAGAGCCGTGGCTGGCAGGGCCAGCAAGGTCAGGAACAGGCGCAGCAGGGGCAGAGCGGTCGTACCAGCGCGGCGGGTGGTCGTCTGGATTCTGCGGATGATGAAATAGCCCCGGTCAGCGCGGCCGAGATTGCTGCCAACACCACCAGCGTCATCGGCAGCAGCGCCGTCGACTATTACGCCTGATTGATCGCTGAACCAATCAAAAGCCCCTCACCCTAGCCCTCTCCCGGAGGGAGAGGGGACTGATTGGGGGATGCTGGCGAAGTTCGCCGACCTGATGTTTTTGCTGTGAATCTGTAATCGACCCGGTCTTTCAGGTCGATGTTTGACGCCCGACACCTCGGTCGGCCCCCTCTCCCTCCGGGAGAGGGCTGGGGTGAGGGTGCTTTTGACTTTGTCGTTCTCTCCGCAACACCGACACTTCTGGCATAACACTTGCTCTTGCCTTGCCGTGCGACTGTGAAAACCTGATTAGTGACGGATTATTGGCATGGCGAAGAGCGAAGCTGCAGCAGTAAAAGACCCCGCAACCAAAGGCAAACTCAAGCTGATCATCATGATCGTGCTCGCGTTGCTGTTGGCCATTGGTGCATCCGTGGGGGCGACCTGGTTCTTCATGCACAGTGCCCAGAGCAAACCAGAGGCTGCGGCTGAAACCGCCCCGACCGGCAAACAACCGGCGATTTTCGAACCGATGGCGCCGGCCTTCGTTGCCAACTACAACCAGAACGGCCGTCAGCGCTACATGCAGGTGAGCATCACCATGCTCGGGCGCAATCAGGCCGATCTGGAAGCGCTGAAAGTGCACATGCCGGTTATCCGCAACAACCTGGTGATGCTCTTCTCCGGTCAGGATTTCGCCACACTGGCGACGCCGGTCGGCCAAGAGATGTTGCGCCAGAAGGCCACCGCCAGCGTTCAGGAAGTGGCGCAGAAAGAACTCGGCAAAGTGGTCATCGAACAGTTGCTTTTCACTAATTTCGTACTGCAGTAGGAACACGACATGGCCGTGAAGGATATTCTGTCCAATGATGAAAACGAAGCTCTGAATCACG
>NZ_JBIVMX010000043.1:0-46328 GCF_044753305.1 Pseudomonas sp. NPDC088429
CTGGGCCAGACGCTCTACGAAAGGCAGAGCTTCGTTGACCATTGGCAGGGTTTTTTCAAGGTTGATGATGTGAATCTTGTTACGCGCGCCGAAAATGTACTTACCCATTTTCGGATTCCAGTAACGGGTTTGGTGACCGAAGTGCACACCGGCCTTCAGCATATCGCGCATATTGACTTGGGACATGATAGTTCCTTAATAAGTCGGGTTTGGCCTCCACGTATCCCAATGACCAACCAGTGGCATAAAGCCAAAAGCACCCAGGTCATCGTGTCGACACGTGTGTGGATTTAAGCTTTTCGGGGTATCCCCGGAAAGCGGCGCATTTTATACCACAGGGTGCGCAGAAACGGAACACGAAATCTGTATTCGCACCAAGGACATGGGCGCAGCCCCCTTGGAATCGGCTTCAGGGGCACCATTGTATAGAGAGAAGCGATGCACGCAGGCACTGAATTGCGCCGTGCGTCTGTTAGAATCGCGTTTTTCAGGGTCGCAAAACGCACACCTGCCACCCTATTCGTATCAGCAAGCGCCGCCGAGCGCAGAGAGAGCCTGTATGACCGTCAACCTCAAAACCCCCGAGGACATCGCTGGCATGCGTGTCGCCGGCAAACTGGCCGCCGATGTGCTGGAAATGATTGCCGAACATGTCAAACCGGGCATCACCACCGATGAGCTGAACCAGATCTGCCACGATTACATCGTCAACGTGCAGCAAGCCATCCCTGCCCCGCTCAACTACAAGGGCTACCCGAAGTCGATCTGCACCTCGATCAACCACGTGGTGTGCCACGGCATCCCGAACGACAAGCCGCTGAAAAACGGCGACACCCTGAACATCGACGTGACCGTGATCAAAGACGGTTACCACGGCGACACCAGCCGCATGTTCCACGTCGGCGAAGTGCCGGTCTGGGCCGAGCGTCTGTCGCAGATCACTCAGGAATGCATGTACAAGGCGATCGAAATCGTCAAACCCGGCTGCCGCCTCGGCGACATCGGTGAAGTGATCCAGAAGCACGCGGAAAAGAACGGTTTCTCCGTCGTTCGCGAGTTCTGCGGCCACGGCATCGGCAAGGTCTTCCACGAAGAGCCGCAGATCCTCCACTACGGCCGCGCCGGCACCGGCATGGAACTGAAGGCCGGCATGACCTTCACCATCGAACCGATGATCAATCAGGGCAAGGCCGACACCAAAGTATTGGGCGACGGCTGGACCGCGATCACCAAAGACCGCAAGCTCTCGGCACAGTGGGAACACACCCTGCTGGTCACCGACACCGGCTACGAGATCTTCACCCTGCGCGCCGACGACACCATCCCGCGCATCTCGGCCTGATCCAGCAAACGCTCCCAGCCTTATAGAAGGAAAGCCAATCAATGCCGCAGGTGGATCCCGAACTCTTCGACCGCGGCCAGTTCCAGGCTGAACTGGCCCTCAAAGCGAGTCCTATCGCGGCGTTCAAGAAGGCGATCCGCCAGGCTCGCGAGGTACTCGACACGCGTTTTCGCAATGGCCGCGACATCCGCCGCCTGATCGAAGACCGTGCCTGGTTCGTCGACAACATCCTGCAAAAGGCCTGGGAGCAGTTCAACTGGAGCGAAGACGCCGACATCGCGCTGGTCGCGGTCGGCGGCTACGGTCGTGGTGAGTTGCACCCGTATTCCGACATTGATTTGCTGATCCTGCTGGACAGCGCTGACCACGAAGTCTTCCGTGATTCCATCGAGCGTTTTCTCACTTTGCTGTGGGACATCGGCCTGGAAGTCGGTCAGAGCGTTCGCTCTGTCGACGAATGCGCCCAAGAGGCGCGCGCCGACCTGACCGTGGTCACCAACCTGATGGAAAGCCGCACCATTTGCGGCCCCGAGCGTCTGCGTCAGCGCATGCTTGACGTCACCAGCACCGCACACATGTGGCCCGCGAAGGAATTCTTCCTGGCCAAACGCGCCGAGCAAAAGGCGCGCCACCACAAATACAACGACACCGAATACAACCTGGAACCCAACGTCAAAGGCTCCCCCGGCGGACTACGGGATATTCAGACCATTCTGTGGGTTGCGCGTCGCCAATACGGCACGCTGAACCTGCGCGCCCTCGCTGGCGAAGGTTTCCTCGTTGAGAGCGAAAACGCCCTGCTCGCCTCCTCCCAGGAATTTCTCTGGAAAGTGCGTTACGCCCTGCACATGCTCGCTGGCCGTTCCGAAGACCGCTTGTTGTTCGATCACCAGCGCACCATTGCCGGCCTGCTGGGTTTTGAAGGTGACGACGCCAAACAGGCCGTCGAAAACTTCATGCAGCAGTATTTCCGCGTAGTGATGAGCATCGCCCAGCTCAGCGACCTGATCATCCAGCACTTCGAGGAAGTCATCCTCGCGCCGGAAGACGAAGCGCCGCCGCAGCCGATCAACGCACGTTTCCAGTTGCATGACGGCTACATCGAAGCGCGCAACGACAACGTGTTCCGCCGCACGCCATTCGCCATGCTGGAAATCTTCGTGCTGATGGCCCAGCAGCCGGAAATCAAAGGCGTACGTGCCGATACCATTCGCTTGCTGCGTGAGCACCGTCACCTGATCGACGACAATTTCCGTAACGATATTCGCAACACCAGCCTGTTCATCGAGCTGTTCAAGTGCAAGATCGGCATCCACCGCAACCTGCGCCGGATGAACCGCTACGGCATTCTCGGGCGTTATCTGCCGGAGTTCGGTTTTATCGTCGGGCAGATGCAACACGACCTGTTCCACATCTATACGGTCGACGCGCACACGCTCAATCTGATCAAGCACCTGCGCAAATTGCAGTACACCCAGGTGTCGGAAAAATTCCCGCTGGCCGCCAAACTCATGGCGAAACTGCCCAAGCCCGAACTGATCTACATGGCCGGTCTGTACCACGACATCGGCAAGGGTCGGCATGGCGACCACTCGGAGATCGGCGCGGTCGATGCCGAGGCGTTCTGCCAGCGCCATCAGTTGCCGGTGTGGGACAGCCGCCTGATTGTCTGGCTGGTGCAGAACCATCTGGTGATGTCGACCACCGCGCAGCGCAAGGACTTGTCCGACCCACAGGTGATCCACGATTTCGCGCAGGCAGTCGGCGACGAAACCCGCCTCGACTACCTGTACGTGCTGACCGTGGCCGACATCAACGCGACCAACCCGACACTGTGGAATTCGTGGCGAGCGAGCCTGTTGCGTCAGCTCTACACCGAGACCAAACGCGCGCTGCGTCGTGGCCTGGAAAACCCGGTGGATCGCGAAGAGCAGATCCGCCAGACCCAAAGCGCGGCACTGGACATTCTGGTGCGCGGCGGCACCGATCCGGACGACGTCGAGCAGTTGTGGGCGCAGTTGGGCGATGACTATTTCCTGCGCCATACCGCCGGCGACGTGGCCTGGCACAGCGATGCGATCCTGCAGCAACCGGTCGATGGCGGGCCGCTGGTGTTGATCAAGGAAACCACCCAGCGCGAGTTCGAGGGCGGCACGCAGATCTTCATTTATGCACCGGATCAGCACGACTTCTTCGCGGTGACCGTGGCGGCGATGGATCAGCTCAACCTGAACATTCATGACGCGCGGGTTATCACCTCGAGCAGTCAGTTCACCCTCGACACCTACATCGTGCTCGACAACGAAGGCGAGTCCATCGGCGACAACCCGACGCGGGTCAAACAGATCCGCGAAGGCCTGACCGAAGCGCTGCGCAACCCGGATGACTACCCGACGATCATTCAGCGTCGAGTGCCGCGCCAGCTCAAGCATTTTGCCTTCGCGCCGCAGGTGACGATCCACAACGACGCCCAGCGCCCGGTGACCGTGCTGGAACTGACCGCCCCGGATCGGCCGGGACTGCTCGCGCGGATCGGCGGGATTTTCCTTGAGTTCGACCTGTCGCTGCAGAACGCCAAGATTGCGACCTTGGGCGAGCGGGTGGAAGACGTGTTCTTTATCACCGACGCGCACAACCAGCCGCTGTCCGACCCGCTGCTGTGCAGCCGTTTGCAGGATGCGATTGTTGAGCAGTTGAGCGTCAATCAGGAACCGGATATCAAGCTTTCGCGTATCAGTATTTGAATCAATGAATTTCCCCTGTGGCGAGGGGATTTATCCCCGTTGGGCTGCGTAGCGGCCCTAAAACCATTCACTGCGATTTGACTGAAAGTCCGCGCGCACAGGTTTTACGACTGCTTCGCAGCCGAACGGGGATAAATCCCCTCGCCACAATGGCTCCCCTTTCACACTTAAAGAGGCCCCAATGAACAACGCTCTGAACCAGCTCCAGCCCTACCCGTTCGAAAAGCTCCGCGCCCTGCTCGGCACCGTCACCCCGAACCCGGACAAACGCCCGATTGCGCTGTCGATCGGCGAGCCGAAACATCGCTCGCCAAGCTTTGTCGCCGAAGCGCTGGCGAACAGTCTGGATCAGATGGCGGTGTACCCGACCACATTGGGCATCCCGGCCCTGCGCGAAGCCATTGCCGGCTGGTGCGAGCGTCGTTTCGGCGTGCCGAGCGGCTGGATCGATCCGGCGCGCAACGTGCTGCCGGTCAACGGTACCCGTGAAGCGCTGTTCGCCTTCACCCAGACCGTGGTCAATCGCGGCGACGATGCGCTGGTGGTCAGCCCGAACCCGTTCTATCAAATCTACGAAGGCGCCGCGTTCCTCGCCGGGGCCAAGCCGCACTATCTGCCGTGCCTCGACGAAAACGGCTTCAACCCGGATTTCGACGCGGTATCGCCGGACATCTGGAAGCGTTGCCAGATCCTGTTCCTGTGCTCGCCGGGCAACCCGACCGGCGCACTGATCCCGGTCGATGTGCTGAAAAAACTCATCGCCCTGGCCGACGAATACGACTTCGTGATCGCCGCCGACGAGTGCTACAGCGAACTGTACTTCGACGAGCAAACCCCGCCGCCGGGCCTGCTCACCGCTTGCGTCGAACTGGGCCGCAAGGATTTCAAACGTTGCGTGGTCTTCCACAGCCTGTCCAAGCGTTCCAACCTGCCGGGCCTGCGTTCCGGTTTCGTTGCTGGCGATGCCGACATCCTCAAAGGCTTCCTGCTCTATCGCACCTACCACGGCTGCGCGATGCCGGTACAAACGCAACTGGCCAGCGTTGCCGCGTGGAACGACGAAGAACACGTGCGCGCCAACCGTGCGCTGTACCGCGAGAAGTTCGACGCAGTACTGGAAATCCTCAGCCCGGTGATGGACGTGCATCGTCCGGATGGCAGCTTCTATCTGTGGCCGAATGTGAACGGTGATGACGCGGCGTTCTGCCGTGATTTGTTCGAACAAGAGCATGTCACTGTGGTGCCGGGTTCTTATCTGTCCCGTGATGTCGATGGCGTTAATCCGGGTGCCGGCCGTGTGCGTATGGCGCTGGTTGCGCCGTTGGCTGAATGCGTTGAAGCGGCGGAACGAATTCGCGCGTTTATTACTCGTCAAAAATAAACAACTGAATACCGTGCCAGGCAATCTGGCACGTTAACTTGCCCATGCAAGTTACACTTCAAGACAACTAAAGACTCTCTTCCTTCTTGCCCACGACTTATATTCGGTCGTGCGCTACTGCACTCGGCTACAAATAAAAACCAACTCAAGGAAGAACAACAATGTGGGCAACAAACAACCCACCCAAACTGTGGACGCCCGGCCGCACACTTACAATTGCCTTTCTCAATGGTACACAGGAGGCCAAAGATATAATCATTGCCGCCGCGAGCAGCTGGCTGCCGCACATCAATTTGAACTTCGATTTCGTTGAAGGTCATGCAGGTGATATCCGCATTCGTTGCGACGGTGGCGCTTTCTTTTCCGCCGTCGGCACTGACGCACTGCTTCATGACGAAGGCGCAACGATGCAGCTCGGTTCACACCTGGCTGAACGCCCCCGTTTTTTCGCCGCCAATGTCATGCATGAGTTTGGTCATATGCTGGGTGCCGAACACGAACAGACTCACCCGCTGGCCGACATCCCCTGGGACTTGTCAACGATCTACGAATCACATGGACTGACTGACGATCCGGATGAAGATAATGAGTTGACGGGCTCGAAGCGCGACTGGCTGCACGATTTGTATATTGATTGCGCCGATCGCGAAGACAGCATTTACTCGGGCTACGACCGCAAGTCGGTCATGCACTACTTCATCCCCCAATCCTGGACCAAAGGCGACTTCCAGAATCTCCTTAACCTGGAACTTAGCGACAACGACAAGGCCTTCATGGCGAAGGCTTATCCCTATCCGGTGTAAACCTGCCGTCTATTTTTTTCACTCAAATAGATATCGACCAACACTTTGTAAAAAACCGCACCACATCTCGAACTGCTGGATTCAAGCAGATTGAAAAAACTATTTAAAAAGGAACTTTAAATGAAACATAACAAACCTTGTTCGATAATTCGCCCACACGATGAGAGTGCCTCCCATCACGCAGCGCTCCGGGAAAACCCTGCGAACACTCGTGCACCAAACGCCATGGGGCACGGTATCAGGGCAACTGGTTATTTCAAGAAATTCTGGAGAGCGGGCAGGACATTGAGAGTACGCTTTTTAGATCCTCATTCGTTCATTGGAAAGATGGTTTACATGGCGGAGTTCTGGGGGTGGCAGCGATATGCGAATATAGACTTCCAACTGTCAGAGGACGAGGATGCCGAGATCAGAATCCGAACCGTTTGTGACGATAGTTGCTCAACCATCGGCACTGATGCGTTAATCATTGAGCAGAGTGAAGCAACCCTTTACCTCGCCATTCCGATTGGCGAGGAAGGTTTTATAGCGACTCTACGTCACGAAATCGGACATGTACTGGGCTTCGAGCATGAACACATGCATCGCGATGCGAACATCCCCTGGAACAAAGAGAAGGTCTACGCCTACTATCTTGAGGAACATGAGTGGGATAAAGAGCGTGTTGATCACAACATCCTCAATACCGTCGATCCGGACAATGTTGCAGACACTGATTACGACACGACCTCCATCATGCACTATGAAGTCGATGCGGAACTCACCGACGGCGTTTTCGAAGTCGGCGAGAACAATGAACTCAGCGAAAAAGATATAAAAGCCGCCCGTTTTTTTTACCCAAAAGATCCAGACAGTGTTCCTTGGAAAGACCTGTTGGACAATCCATGAGCTTACAACGGGTATCTATTTGACCAGTCCAAGATTTGCTTCACTCAAATCGAGCTCTCCCAACACTTCACGTAACACATCATCACCAATCTGGTGATGACGGCTGAGGCTGTAGAGTTCCAGGCGCTGCGCTCGCAGCGCCTTCAAACGCAAACGCCGCTCCAGCAGATCCATCTGAAACGCCATCGCCTGCGCTTCGGCGGAGTCGTTGAACACGTCGAGTTGATGGCGATATTCAGACATGATCCGCGCCTTGAGCTCTGCCGCCAGCGCCGCTTGAGCGGCATCCTGCGGTGGGAGCTCCTCGGTTTCCAGTGAGTGAATCGCTGCTTCGGAGGTTTTGCGCCAGGCATCGCGTACTTCTTGGCGACGCTTGTCGTCCGGGCTCTTTTCGATGCCGCGCAGCAACAGTGGCAGCGCGATGCACGCCGACACCAGTGACAGCAGAATCACTCCGGCGGCAATGAAGATCAGCAAGTCGCGCTCGGGAAATGCCTCCGCGCCCATCAGCATCGGCACCGACATCACACCCGCCAGCGTCACCGCGCCGCGCACACCGCCGACGGTCAGCAACCAGCAGGAACGTGCGGTCGGTATTTGCGTCAACTCGCCTTTGCCGCGCACACGCCTTAGCAACACCGACAAACGCCAGATGCTCTGCACCCAGATAAACCGCAGCAATACCAACGCGAGGAAAATCGCCACGACGTCGAGGCAGCGATAGAACAATGTCGGCCACAACGTCGGTTCGTGGCTGACCACGGCTTTGATGATGTCCGGCAATTGCAGGCCGAGCAGCAGGAAGATCAAGCCGTTGAAAGCAAATTCCAGCAGCGACCAGACGCTGCGGTTGAGCAAGCGGGTGCTGGTCTGCCGGGGCAACAGGTCGAGCCAGCTCTGCATCATCCCCGCCGCCACTGCCGACAGAATGCCCGACACGCCGAGGCGTTCAGCCAAGACATACGCGGCGAACGGCAGCAGCAACATAAATACAACGTGCGTCGCTGGATCATCCCAGCCGCGCGCAATCATCCACGAGCGCAGGCGCCCGACCAGCCAGCTCAGCGCCACGCCGACGGCCAGACCACCGAGCGCCACGACGACAAAGGTCAGGCTGGCGTTGGTCAGCGAGAACACGCCAGTGATGGCTGCGGCCAAGGCGAACTTGAAGGTCACCAGGCCCGAAGCGTCGTTCATCAGCGCCTCGCCCTGCAGGATGTGCATCAGCGGGGTCGGCAAGCGGTTCTGCGAAATAGCCGAGACGGCCACGGCGTCGGTCGGCGACAACACGGCCGCCAAGGCGAAAGCCACGGGCAACGGAATCGTCGGCAATAACCAGTGAATGAAGTAACCGGCGCCGACCACGGTGAACAGCACGAGGCCCACCGCCAGCGTCAGAATCGGCCCGCGCAGATGCCAGAATTCGCGTTTGGGCATGCGCCAGCCATCGGAAAACAGCAGCGGCGGCAGGAACAGAAACAGGAACAATTCGGGATCGAGGGCCACGTGCAAACCCAGCGTCGGCCAAGCGAGCAAGGCACCGGCGGCGATTTGCACTAAAGGAAGCGGCAGCGGGATGACCCGTCCGACCAGACGCGAGACGCTGACCAGCATCAGCAGGATCAGGACGGTGTAAGCGGTTTGCATAAAGCGGAAATCTCAGACAATCGACAGCGTTGAACTGCCATATTAGCCGCTTAGCATGCGTCTGGCGTTTGCACCTATGTCGCACACGCCCCAAATGATGTCCGCACAACAATGTGTAGGAGCTGCGGCACGCTGCGATCTTTTGATCTTTAAAGACACAATCAAAAGATCGCAGCCTCGTTTCACTCGACAGCTCCTACAGGGTTTTGCGTATTCGCCGAAGGGTCATGGCATAATCCGTCACCATTTTTCTCCAGCACCTGTAAAGGGGGCAATTCCTTGACCGTTTCAAGTAAAACGTTGCACCTTTTCGGCATCAAAGCCTGCGACACCATGAAAAAGGCGCGCACCTGGCTTGATGAGCACGCTGTCAGCTACGACTTTCACGATTACAAAAGCGCCGGCATCGACCGTGAGCACCTGACCCAATGGTGTGACGAGCACGGCTGGCAAACGGTGTTGAACCGCGCAGGCACGACCTTTCGCAAACTCGACGACGAACGCAAAGCCGATCTCGACCAATCGAAAGCCATCGAACTGATGCTCGCTCAACCCTCGATGATCAAGCGCCCGGTGCTCGATCTCGGTGACCGAACCCTGATTGGCTTCAAGCCAGATATCTACGCGGCCGCTCTGAAGTAAGCAGCCCGTCACTCTTTGTAGAGGTGTATTTACATGTCCAATTCCCTGTTCAGCATCGCCTTTGGTGTCGGCACTCAGAACCGTCAAGGCGCGTGGCTGGAAGTGTTCTACGCCCAGCCATTGCTCAATCCTTCGGCCGAACTGGTCGCTGCCGTGGCGCCAATCCTCGGGTACACCGAAGGCAACCAGGCCATCACCTTCACCACCGCTCAGGCGGCGCAACTGGCTGAAGCCGTGAAAGGCATCGACGCCGTGCAAGGCAAACTGCTGACCCGTCTGGCCGAAAGCCACAAGCCGCTGGTCGCCACTTTGCTGGCCGAAGATGCACAGCTGACCTCGACCCCTGAGGCTTACCTCAAGCTGCACCTGCTGTCGCACCGTCTGGTCAAGCCGCACGGCGTGAGCCTGGCCGGCATCTTCCCGCTGCTGCCGAACGTGGCCTGGACCAGCCAGGGCGCGATCGACCTGAGCGAACTGACCGAAATGCAACTGGAAGCCCGTCTGCGTGGCGAGCTGCTGGAAGTGTTCTCGGTGGACAAGTTCCCGAAAATGACCGACTACGTGGTTCCGGCCGGCGTGCGTATCGCTGACGCGGCACGTCTGCGTCTGGGCGCTTACGTCGGCGAAGGCACCACCGTGATGCACGAAGGTTTCATCAACTTCAACGCCGGCACCGAAGGCCCGGGCATGATCGAAGGCCGCGTTTCCGCTGGCGTATTCGTCGGCAAGGGCTCCGATCTGGGCGGTGGTTGCTCGACCATGGGCACTCTGTCGGGCGGCGGCAACATCGTGATCAAGGTTGGCGAAGGCTGCCTGATCGGCGCCAACGCCGGTATCGGTATTCCATTGGGCGACCGCAACACTGTGGAGTCGGGCCTGTACGTGACCGCCGGCACCAAGGTTGCGCTGCTCGACGAAAACAACAATCTGGTTAAAGTTGTGAAGGCGCGCGAGCTGGCCGGTCAGGCTGACCTGCTGTTCCGTCGCAATTCGGAAACCGGTGCTGTGGAATGCAAAACCCACAAATCGGCGATCGAACTGAACGAAGCGCTGCACGCTCACAACTAAGCAGCCTCATCCGACTTCTGTAGGAGCAAAGCTTGCTCGCGAAGGCGTCCTTGAGGCAGCCAAAAGCTTCGCGAGCAAGCTCGGCTCCTACAGGGGGCGGTGTATATCCGCCCAAGTTCACAGGGCTGAACAGATGATGATTGCCTCCCCCTGGCGTGCCGACTTCCCGGCCATCGCCGCGCTGCAACGGCAAGACCAGACCTATCTGGACAACGCCGCCACCACGCAAAAACCCCAGGCCCTGCTCGACGCGCTGACGCATTACTACGCCAATGGCGCGGCCAATGTGCACCGTGCCCAACACCTGCCCGGCGCTCACGCGACGCAGGCGTTCGAGGACAGTCGGCTCAAGGTTGCGCAATGGCTGAATGCCGGAGACAGCGGGCAGATCATCTTTACCCACGGCGCCACCAGTGCGCTGAACCTCCTGGCTTATGGCCTGGAACATCTTTTCCATCCGGGCGATGAAATAGTCATCAGCGCCCTGGAGCATCACGCCAATCTGCTGCCGTGGCAGCAACTGGCGCAACGGCGCAATCTGAAACTGGTGATTCTGCCGCTGGATGCTGACGGTTTGATTGACCTCGCGGCTGCCGTGCATTTGATTGGCCCGCGTACACGCTTGCTGGCGGTCAGTCAGTTGTCCAACGTGCTCGGTGCCTGGCAGCCATTGCCGGCGCTGCTGGGCATGGCCAAGGCGCAAAACGCGTTGACCGTGGTCGATGGCGCGCAAGGCGTAGTGCATGGCCGGCATGACGTGCAGGCGCTGGGTTGCGACTTCTACGTGTTTTCCAGCCACAAGCTGTATGGGCCGGATGGTTTGGGCGTTCTGTTCGGGCGCAATGCTGCGCTTGAACAACTGAAGCCTTGGCAGTTTGGCGGCGAAATGGTGCTGGAAGCCAACTACCACGACGCGCGCTTCCGCCCTGCTCCGCTGGGTTTTGAAGCGGGCACACCGCCGATTGCCAGTGTGATCGGCCTAGGTGCGACGCTGGATTATCTGGCCGGGCTCGATCAGGACGCAGTGTCGGCCCACGAAGCGGCGCTGCATGACTATCTGCTGCGTGGCCTCGCTGCTCGTAATGGCATTCGTTTGTTGGGCAAGCCGCAATTGGCGCTGGCGAGTTTTGTCGTTGAAGGTGTGCATAACGCTGATCTGGCGCACTTGCTGACAGAACAAGGTATTGCCGTGCGCGCCGGACATCACTGCGCGATGCCGTTGCTGAAAAGCTTCGAGCTGGCCGGGGCGATTCGCGTGTCGCTGGCGTTGTACAACGATTCGGAGGATCTGGAACGCTTCTTTGAAGCGCTGGATCAGGCGCTGGAGTTGTTGCGATGAGCTTGCCGGTCGAGGCTGCCGAGGCGCTGAAAACGTTTCAAAACGCGGCGGGTTGGGAACAGCGCGCGCGGTTGTTGATGCAGTTTGGTGATCGGTTGCCACCGCTAAGTGACGCCGACAAGTGCGAAGTCAATCGGGTGCATGGCTGTGAGAGTCAGGTGTGGCTGGTTGGGCAATTGCGTGACGGTCATTGGCAGTTCGCGGCGAGCAGCGATGCGCGGATGATTCGCGGGTTGGTGGCGTTGTTGCTGTTGCGAGTGAACGGACTGTCAGCGGCGGAGTTGCAGCAAATTGATCTGCCGGACTGGTTCAATCAGCTCGGCCTTTCGCGTCAGCTATCGCCCTCGCGCAGCAATGGCCTCAATGCAGTGCTTCAGCGGATGAATGATCTGGCCTCCACCCTGTAGGAGCTGCCGCAGGCTGCGATCTTTTGATCTTGAAAACAGGATCAAAAGATCGCAGCCTCGTTTCACTCGACAGCTCCTACAGGGGAATGCATTCCAATTGTAGGAGTGAGCCTGCTCGCGATGAGGCCATAAGCCCCAGCATCAAACCTGAGGTTTGACCCGCTCCGCCGGGCGCCGAACACCCGCCACAATCTTGTCCACAGCCTTGGTCGCCGCAACCATCCCGAACGTCGCGGTAACCATCATCACTGCACCAAACCCACCCGCGCAGTCCAGCTTCACGCCGTCGCCAACAAAACTTTTCTGCAAACAAATGCTGCCATCCGGCTTCGGATAACGCAGTTGCTCGGTGGAAAACACACACGGCACGCTGTAATGCCGGGTCACGGTGCGCGAAAAGCCATAATCACGACGCAACGTCGAACGCACTTTCGAGGCCAACGGGTCATTGAACGTGCGGTTGAGGTCACACACCTGAATCAGCGTCGGATCAATCTGCCCGCCCGCGCCGCCGGTGGTGATGATCTGAATCTTGCGGCGTTTGCACCAGGCAATCAGCGCAGCTTTGGCGTTGACCGCGTCGATGCAGTCGATCACGCAATCGATGTTCGGCGTGATGTATTCAGCCATGGTGTCACGCGTAACAAAATCCGCCACCGCGTGCACGGTACAGTCCGGGTTGATCCCGCGCAGACGCTCGGCCATCACCTCGACCTTGGGTTTGCCGACGGTGCTGTCCAGCGCGTGCAACTGGCGGTTGGCGTTGCTGACGCAGACGTCATCGAGGTCGAACAGCGAAATCTCGCCGACGCCACAACGGGCCATGGCTTCCGCCGCCCAAGAACCGACGCCACCGACGCCGACGATCGCCACGTGGGCCGCGCGCAAACGCGCCAGACCTTCGATGCCATACAAACGGGCGATGCCTGCAAACCGCGGATCTTCTGTACTCATGACCATTACCCCAAAAACCGGCGCGCATTATAGGGCTACACAGCGACAAGTTTTAAGCTTCCAGCTACAAGTGTAAGAACTTAAGTCAAAGTCGGCTGCCCAATGTCGGGCATTTCCCTGTCAGATGTACGACTGGCGGACTGCCGGTGTAGGATGCGCGCCCTTTTGCAATAAGAAAGGCGCAACGCCAACCGACTCCTTCGTTCCACAGCCTTTGGAACCCGAAATAGCTATGTCATCGCGTAAATTTGGACTCAACCTGGTGGTGGTTCTGGCAATCGCTGCCCTGTTCACCGGTTTCTGGGCGCTGATCAATCGCCCGGTTTCCGCGCCGAACTGGCCGGAGCAGATCTCCGGTTTCTCCTATTCGCCGTTCCAGCAGGGACAATATCCGCAGAAGGATCAGTATCCGTCTGACGAAGAAATGCGCCGCGACCTGGAGATCATGAGCAAGCTGACGGACAACATCCGCATCTACTCGGTCGACGGTTCGCTGCAAGACATTCCGAAACTGGCTGAAGAATTCGGCCTGCGCGTGACGCTGGGGATCTGGATCAGCCCCGATCAGGAACGCAACGAACGGGAAATCCAGCGCGCCATCGAACTGGCCAACACTTCGCGCAGCGTGGTTCGCGTGGTGGTCGGGAACGAAGCGATCTTCCGTAAGGAAATCACTGCGCAAGAGCTGAGCGTGTTGCTCGATCGCGTGCGCGCGGCAGTGAAAGTGCCGGTGACCACCTCCGAGCAATGGCACGTCTGGGAAGAACACCCGGAGCTGGCCAAGCACGTTGACCTGATCGCTGCGCACGTTCTGCCGTACTGGGAATTTATTCCGGTCGACAAGGCTGGGCAATTCGTTTTCGATCGCGCCCGCGACCTGAAAAAACTCTTCCCGAAGAAACCGCTGCTGCTCTCCGAGGTCGGCTGGCCGAGCAACGGTCGCATGCGCGGTGGCGCCGATGCATCGCCGGCGGATCAAGCGATTTACCTGCGTACGCTGGTCAACAAGCTCAACCGCCAAGGCTTCAACTACTTCGTGATCGAAGCGTTTGACCAGCCGTGGAAGGCCAGCGACGAAGGTTCGGTGGGCGCGTACTGGGGCGTGTTCAACGCCGCGCGTCAGCAGAAATTCAACTTCGAAGGCCCGGTGGTCGCGATCCCGCAGTGGCGCGTGCTGGCGATCGGCTCGGTGGTGCTGGCGCTGCTGTCGCTGACTTTGCTGATGATCGACGGCTCGGCCCTGCGTCAGCGTGGGCGGATCTTCCTGACCTTTATCGCCTTCCTCTGCGGTTCGGTGCTGGTGTGGATCGGTTACGACTACAGCCTGCAATACAGCACGTGGTTCAGTTTGACGGTCGGCTTCCTCTTGGCACTCGGTGCGCTAGGGGTGTTTATCGTGCTGCTTACCGAGGCGCATGAACTGGCCGAAGCGGTTTGGATTCACAAACGCCGGCGCGAATTCCTGCCGGTCGAGGGCGACTCCAACTACCGTCCGAAAGTCTCGATTCATGTGCCTTGCTACAACGAGCCGCCGGAGATGGTCAAACAGACCCTCGACGCCCTCGCCGCGCTGGATTATCCGGACTATGAAGTCCTGATCATCGACAACAACACCAAGGATCCGGCGGTGTGGGAGCCGGTGCGCGACTACTGCGCAACCCTCGGCCCGCGCTTCAAGTTCTTCCACGTCTCGCCCCTGGCTGGTTTCAAGGGCGGCGCGCTGAACTACCTGATTCCGCACACCGCCAAAGACGCCGAAGTCATCGCCGTGATCGACTCCGATTACTGCGTGCACCCGAAATGGCTGAAGCACATGGTGCCGCACTTCGCCGACCCGAAAATCGCCGTGGTGCAGTCGCCGCAGGATTATCGCGATCAGAACGAAAGCACCTTCAAGAAGCTCTGCTATGCCGAATACAAAGGCTTCTTCCACATCGGCATGGTCACCCGTAACGACCGTGATGCGATCATTCAGCACGGCACCATGACCATGACCCGCCGCTCGGTTCTGGAAGAATTGGGCTGGGCCGACTGGTGCATCTGTGAAGACGCCGAACTCGGTCTGCGCGTGTTCGAAAAAGGCCTGTCGGCGGCGTATTACCACGACAGCTACGGCAAGGGTCTGATGCCGGATACGTTTATCGACTTCAAGAAACAGCGTTTCCGCTGGGCCTACGGCGCGATTCAAATCATCAAGCGCCACACCCGCAGCCTGCTGCGCGGCAAGGACACCGAACTGACACGCGGCCAGCGTTACCACTTCCTCGCGGGCTGGTTGCCGTGGGTCGCGGACGGGATGAACATCTTCTTCACCGTCGGCGCGCTGTTGTGGTCGGCGGCGATGATCATCGTGCCGCAGCGGGTCGATCCGCCGTTGCTGATCTTTGCAATTCCGCCGCTGGCGCTGTTCGTGTTCAAGGTCGGCAAGATCATCTTCCTCTACCGTCGCGCCGTCGGCGTGAACCTGAAAGATGCATTCTGCGCGGCACTGGCCGGGCTGGCGTTGTCGCACACCATCGCCAAAGCGGTGCTGTACGGCTTCTTCACCACCAGCATTCCGTTCTTCCGCACACCGAAAAACGCCGACAACCATGGTTTCTGGGTGGCGATTTCCGAAGCGCGGGAAGAGCTGTTCATCATGCTGCTGTTGTGGGGCGCGGCGCTGGGGATCTATCTGGTCAACGGCATGCCGAGCAACGACATGCGCTTCTGGGTGGTGATGCTGCTGGTGCAATCGCTGCCGTATCTGGCGGCGCTGATCATGGCGTTCCTGTCGTCGCTGCCGAAACCTGCGGTCAAGGCTGAGCCGGCGCCGGTCGTCTAAATCCTCATCGATGCACTAAACGGCGGCCAATGGTCGCCGTTTTGCTTTAAGATAACCGCCATTTTGCGGGGCTTGGCGTGATAACCGGTGTAACTGACCGAACCCAATCCCTGTGGGAGCGAGCTTGCTCGCGAAGGCTTTGTAACATTCAACCTCTATGTTGCCTGCTATACCGCTTTCGCGAGCAAGCTCGCTCCCACATTGGCCCTAGACCAATTTCAAGCTCCCGGAGTTTTCCATGACGGCCCACGCCGACCTTTCGCCGACCCTCCAACTCGCCATCGACCTGATCCGCCGTCCATCCGTGACGCCGGTCGACGCCGATTGCCAGAAGCAGATGATGCAGCGCCTGGGCGATGCCGGTTTTACCCTCGAGCCGATGCGCATCGAAGATGTGGATAACTTCTGGGCCACTCACGGCAACAACGACGGCCCGGTGCTGTGCTTCGCCGGTCACACCGACGTGGTGCCGACCGGCCCGGTCACCGCGTGGCAGATCGACCCGTTCAATGCGCTGATCGATGAACACGGCATGCTCTGCGGCCGTGGCGCGGCAGACATGAAAGGCAGCCTGGCGTCGATGACCGTCGCCGCCGAGCGCTTCGTCGCCGACTACCCGAACCACAAGGGCAAAGTCGCGTTCCTGATCACCAGCGATGAAGAAGGCCCGGCGCACCACGGCACCAAGGCTGTGGTCGAGCGTTTGGCCGCGCGTAACGAACGTCTGGACTGGTGCATCGTCGGCGAACCGTCGAGCACCACGCTGGTGGGCGACGTGGTGAAAAACGGCCGTCGTGGCTCGCTGGGCGCCAAGCTCACCGTCAAAGGCATCCAGGGTCACGTCGCCTATCCGCATCTGGCGAAAAATCCGATCCACCTCGCCGCTCCGGCACTGGCCGAACTCGCCACCGAGCATTGGGATCATGGCAACGATTTCTTCCCGCCGACCAGCTTCCAGATTTCCAACGTCAACTCCGGCACCGGCGCGACCAACGTGATTCCGGGCGATCTGGTGGCGGTGTTCAACTTCCGTTTCTCCACCGAATCGACCGTCGAAGGCCTGCAGAAACGTGTGGCCGATATTCTCGACAAACACGATCTGGACTGGCACATCGACTGGGCGCTGTCCGGTCTGCCGTTCCTCACCGAACCGGGCGCACTGCTCGACGCGGTGTCGGCGAGCATCAAGGACATCACCGGTCGCGAGACCAAAGCGTCGACCAGCGGCGGTACGTCCGATGGCCGCTTCATCGCGACCATGGGCACGCAAGTGGTTGAACTGGGCCCGGTCAACGCGACCATCCACCAGGTCAACGAACGCGTATTGGCGGCGGATCTCGACGTACTGACCGAGATCTACTACCAAACCATGATCAAGTTGCTCGCCTGATGCTCGCGTGTCCGATCTGCAGTGAGCCGCTGAATGCGGTGGATAACGGCGTGGTCTGCCCCGCCGGCCACCGCTTCGACCGTGCGCGCCAGGGTTATCTGAACCTGCTGCCGGTGCAGCACAAAAACAGCCGCGACCCTGGCGACAACCAGGCCATGGTCGAGGCGCGCCGCGACTTTTTGAACGCCGGCCATTACGCGCCGGTGGCCAAGCGTCTGGCCGAGCTGGCGGCGAGTTATGCGCCGGGCCGCTGGGTCGACATCGGTTGTGGCGAGGGTTATTACACCGCGCAAATCGCCGAGGCCTTGCCGAACGCCGATGGCTACGCGCTGGACATCTCCCGTGAAGCGGTCAAACGCGCGTGCAAACGTAACCCGGCGATTAGCTGGTTGATCGCCAGCATGGCCCGCGTGCCATTGGCGTCGGGTAGCTGCCAGTTTCTCGCCAGCGTCTTCAGTCCACTGGATTGGGAAGAAGCCAGGCGCTTGCTCAGCGTTGGCGGCGGTCTGATGAAAGTCGGCCCGACCAGCGGCCACCTGATGGAACTGCGCGAGCGTCTGTACGACGAAGTGCGCGAGTACACCGACGACAAGCATCTGGCCTTGGTGCCGCAAGGCATGGCGCTGGCGCACAGCGAAACCCTGGAATTCAAGCTGACGCTGGACAAGCCCGAGGATCGCGCCAACCTGTTGGCGATGACGCCCCACGGCTGGCGCGCCAGTGCCGAGCGTCGCGCGGCGGTGATCGAACAGGCCGAGCCGTTCGAGACCACGGTGTCGATGCGCTACGATTATTTCGTTCTTCAATAAACTTTTGGTCTCGGGCGAGTGCCCGGGGCCGGCTAAATCCGCGAGTGGATTTTTCAGACCGCAGTGAGGACATCCATGCGCCAACCGGACATCGAGATTTACCTGAAAGACGCCGACGTCGACCACAAGGCCATTTCCGCCTGGCTGGGCGCCGCGCTGGGCCCGTGCACCGACTGGGTTCAGAAAGGCCAGACCTGGAAGTGCAAGGCCGGCAACGTGCCGGTCACTTGGCTGCCGAAAGCCGTGGGCAAGTGGAATAGCCTGTACCTGGAAAGCGACCAGACGCCGTGGGACGACGACATCGCCTGCGCCCGTGCCGCGTTTGCCGCGCTGAACGTAGAAGTGCGTTGCGCGCCGGGCACGTGGGTCGAGGAAGAAGGTGAAGAGACGGCTGATCGCTGGATGCGCATCAGCGCAGACGGTGAAGAAGAAATCACCTGGAAAACCGCTTAACAGCAAAAGATCGCAGCCTTCGGCAGCTCCTACAGGGTCATGTGTACACCTGTAGGAGCTGCCGAAGGCTGCGATCTTTTGATCTTCAAGGTTACAAGCCTACAACGTCTTCCGCCTGCAAACCCTTCTCGCCAGTAATCACCGCGTACTCAACCTGCTGACCTTCAGCCAGCGACCGGTGCCCTTCGCCGCGAATCGCGCGGTAGTGCACGAATACGTCCACCCCGTCTTCGCGCTGAATAAAGCCGTAGCCTTTGGCGTCGTTGAACCACTTCACGTTGCCGGTTTCACGTGTTGCCATCTGTTCATACTCCTTTTTTATTATTGAACAGGCTTTTCGCAGGAAAGCCTTTGAGGAACGTCAGCCTGCATCCGACGTCCATAAAAGGGCCCCGGCGACAGACCGCCGAGTATATGACAGGTGCGAAAAGTCTCAACAGGAGATTACTTCGCCGCTTTTTTGCCGATTTTCGTCCAATACGGCACACTATCGACCGCCCGAGCAAACGCTCGGTTTTATTCACTCACGCAGAAGCCGTATGACCCGTTCCCCGTTCCGCCGTCTTGTGTTTGGCACCCTGCGCCGACTGTTGTATCTCTGGGTTCGCTCGGAGACGATCAACCAGTCGTCGTTCACCCTCAACCTCGACCGCAGTCGTCCGGTGTTCTACGTCCTGCAAAACCCTTCGCTGACCGATCTGGCCGTGCTCGATACCGAGTGCACCAAGGCCGGCCTGCCGCGTCCGGTGCTGCCGGTGTCGGTGGGGTCGCTGATTGAACCGGCGGCGTTTTTCTACCTGACGCCGGATCCGGACTGGCTCGGTCGTCAGGACAAGCGCGGTGCACCGCCAACCCTGACTCGCCTCGTCAGCGCCCTCACCCAGAACGCTGCCGAAGACGCGCAGATCATTCCGGTCAGCGTGTTCTGGGGCCAGTCGCCGGACAGCGAAAACAGTCCGTGGAAACTGTTGTTTGCCGACAGCTGGGCCGTTACCGGACGCCTGCGTCGTCTGCTGAGCATCATCGTCCTCGGCCGCAAAACTCGCGTGCAATTCTCCGCACCGATTCACCTGCGCGAGCTGATCGACCACAACAAGGGCCATGAACGCACCGTGCGCATGGCCCAGCGGATCCTGCGCGTGCACTTCCGCAATCTGAAAGCAGCGGTGATCGGCCCGGACATTTCCCACCGTCGCAACCTGGTCAAAGGCCTGCTCAATCAGCCGCTGGTCAAGCAAGCGATCCTCGACGAAGCCGAGCGCGAAAACATCTCCGCGGAAAAAGCCAAGGCCCAGGCCCTGCGCTACGGCAACGAGATCGCCTCGGACTACACCTACACCGCGATCCGTTTCCTCGAAGTGGTGCTGAGCTGGTTCTGGAACAAGATTTACGACGGCATCAAGGTCAACCACATCGAAGGCGTGCAGAAGGTCGCGCAGGGTCACGAAGTGATCTACGTGCCGTGCCATCGCAGCCACATCGACTATCTGCTGCTCTCGTACTTACTGTTCCGCAACGGCCTGACCCCGCCGCACATCGCCGCCGGGATCAACCTCAACATGCCGGTGATCGGCAGCCTGCTGCGGCGTGGCGGCGCGTTCTTCATGCGCCGCACGTTCAAGGGCAATCCGCTGTACACCTCGGTGTTCAACGAATACCTGCACACGCTGTTCACCAAAGGTTTCCCGGTCGAGTACTTCGTCGAGGGCGGCCGCTCGCGCACCGGACGCATGCTGCAACCGAAAACCGGCATGCTCGCCATTACGATGCGCAGCTTCCTGCGTTCGTCGCGCATGCCGATCGTGTTTGTGCCGGTGTACATCGGCTACGAGCGCGTGCTGGAGGGGCGTACCTACCTCGGCGAACTGCGCGGCGCGAGCAAGAAGAAAGAATCGATCTTCGATATTTTCAAAGTTATCGGCGCGCTGAAGCAGCGCTTCGGTCAGGTCGCCGTCAACTTCGGTGAGCCGATCAAACTGGCGGAATTCCTCGATGCCGAGCAACCGGACTGGCGCCAACAGGAACTCGGCCCACAGTTCAAACCGGCGTGGCTCAACGAAACCACCAATCGTCTCGGCGAGAAAGTCGCGCAGCATCTGAACGAAGCGGCGGCGATCAACCCGGTCAATCTGGTGGCGCTGGCATTGCTGTCGACCACGCGCCTGGCGCTGGACGATCGCGCCATGGCTCGCGTGCTGGATCTGTATCTGGCGCTGCTGCGCAAAGTCCCGTACTCGCCACACACCACGCTGCCGGAAGGCGATGGCCGTGCCTTGATCGAGCACGTGAAGGACATGGATCTGCTGTCCGAGCAGAACGATGCGCTGGGCAAGATTCTCTATCTCGACGAGCAGAACGCCGTCCTGATGACCTACTACCGCAACAACGTGTTGCACATCTTCGCCCTGCCGGCGTTGCTCGCGAGCTTCTTCCAGAGCGCCTCGCGCATGAGCCGCGAACAGATCCTGCGCTACACCCGCGCGCTGTATCCGTACTTGCAGTCGGAACTGTTCATTCGCTGGTCGCTGGACGAACTGGATGCCGTGGTCGATCAGTGGCTGGAAGCATTCGTCGAGCAAGGTCTGCTGCGTTTCGAGAAAGACGTCTACCTGCGTCCGGCGCCAAGTTCGCGGCATTTTGTGCTGCTGACATTGCTGTCGAAAAGCATCGCGCAGACCTTGCAGCGTTTCTACATGACCGTGTCCTTGCTGCTCAACAGCGGCCAGAACAGCATCAGCGCCGAAGAACTGGAAGACCTCTGCACCGTCATGGCCCAGCGCCTGTCGATCCTCCACGGCCTCAACGCCCCGGAGTTTTTCGACAAGAGCCTGTTCCGTCATTTCATCCAGACCCTGCTCGACCTCGACGTGCTGCGTCGCGACGAGGCCGGCAAGCTCAGCTACCACGAACTGCTCGGTGAATTGGCCGAAGGTGCGGCCAAGCGCGTACTGCCAGCGGACATTCGTTTGTCGATCCGCCAGGTTGCGCTGCATCGCAGTGAAGATGCGGCTGAAAGCGCGGTAACCGCCGAAGGCTGAAACTTGCCGATAACTAACGGAGAGCCCGCCGGGTTCTCCCGTTAGTTGATTCGTGGATAAATAGGCTCACTTTAAAAATCGCGATAAGGATATCGAGATGAGCCTGCTGCACGAACCAACTCCCATCGTCACCGTCGACTTCCGTCTGCCCCCAGACTTCCGCGCTCCTGAGGGCGGTGAGAATGAAACGGTGGTCAGCGTCAAAGTGGTTAACTCCACTTCGCCGATCAACATTAAAGACTGGCGGCACTCGTCAGTCTTTGATGTCGACTGGAAGTTCTCATTTCCGCATCAGTACAGCGATGTCGGCGTGAAGTATCAGATCAACGTTCAGATGTTCCATGACCAACAGCCTTTGCTGGTGGCGCTGGACTACTTCGTTATCGTCAACACAGCCCCGCACCGGCAGACGCTGCATCTAAGTCCGATCGGCTTTCTGTATGTGGAAGCTCAGGAGCCCAGTGTCGTTGCTGAACATGAAGCCGTGACGATCAGTCTGCACGATGCTGATGACCCGAATACCCAACTTACCCGCGTCACTCAAGATGAACGAAGCGCCGCTTCGTTTTATCTGCAATACGATCCAGACAGCGTCATACCCGGCAAGCGCTATGCGTTAAGCGGTGTGGAAAACCGCTATCACCAATCCATTGCAGTCACGCCGTGGCATGTCGAACTTGCGCCGGTTTCGCCTACGTTGAGTTTGCGGCTATCGCAGTGGATCTCGCAGTGGCTGGAGAAACCATTACGTTTGTTCACTGACGTTGATGGCAAAATCCGCTAGATTTCTCTTCGGCGCCGGGATTCTTCCGGCGCAAAAGTATTAGAGGTTCCGATGAAAAAACTCACCCTTCTCGCCGCCGCCACGCTGTTGAGCGCCTGCCAATCGACCACCCCCGCCGGCAAGGCCAGCCTCGATGGCGAAGTGTTCTACCTGCAACGCATCGCCCTGCCACCGAGCGCGACCCTGAGCGTGAGCCTGCAAGACGTTTCCCTCGCCGACGCCCCAGCGGTCGTGCTCGACGAGCAGAAAGGCCCGATCAAAGGCCAGGTGCCGCTGCCGTTCCACTTGAGCTACGATCCGGCGCAGGTCAAACCCGGCCACCGTTATTCGGTCAGCGCGCGTATCGAAGTCAACGGCGAGCTGATGTTCATCACCACCGAAAACCACGCCGTGCAACTCGACGGCAACGACCCGCAGCCGCTGAAAATCCGCGTCGACGCGATTCGTTAATTCATTCTCCGCCACCACTTTCTGCAACAAGGAAGCCGCCATGCTCCGCCCTACCCTTCGCTTCGCCGGCCTGTGCGCCGGCCTGATGATCAGCGCCAACGCTCTGGCCCTGTCACTGAGCGACCTGTCGCAACAAGACGCCACCGGCGGCCTCAAGGATGCCCTGACCCAAGGCGCGCAAATCGCCGTCAAACAACTGGGCACCCCGGGCGGCTTCAGCAACAACCCCGAGGTGAAAATCGAACTGCCGGGCAAACTCGGCAAAGCCGCGAGCAAAATGAAAGCCTTCGGCATGGGCGCCCAGGTTGAAGAACTCGAAACCGCGATGAACAAAGCGGCGGAAAGTGCCGTGACCCAGGCCCAGCCAATCCTCGTCGACGCCGTGAAAAAAATGAGCGTCGCCGACGCCAAAGGCATCCTCAGCGGCGGCCAGGATTCAGCCACGCAATACCTCGACAAATCCAGCCGCGAACAAATCCGCGCCAAGTTCCTGCCGATCGTCAAACAGGCGACCGACAAAGTCGGCGTGGCGCAGAAGTACAACTCGTTCGCCGGCCAGGCTGCAGCGTTCGGTGTGGTCGATGCGAAAAGCGCGAATGTCGAAAACTACGTCACCGAACAAGCGCTGAATGGCTTGTTTGAAATGATCGGCAAACAAGAAGAAACCATCCGCCAAAACCCGGCCGCTGCGGCGACGAGTCTGGCGAAAAAAGTCTTCGGCACGCTGTAACGTCACGTGTAGGAGCTGCCGCAGGCTGCGATCTTTTGATCTTGTCTTTGCTGTCGAGCATTGAAGATCAAAAGATCGCAGCCTTCGGCAGCTCCTACAGGGTTTTCTGTCAGGCTGCATCGGTCGTGTAAACCACACTCTTGCGGTATACATCGGTGAATTGGCTTACCGCTCGCTGAATCACCGAACACTGAAACTCGATGAAGTACGTCAGATCCAGCTCATCCGCTTCGCTGTGCAAATAAGAGCGCCCATACTTCACCGGCGCATTGCGCAACAGCAAACTGATCGCAATGTAACGAAACGCCGCAAACTCATGCTTGAACATGAACCAGTAAAACAACGCCCGCGCAACCCGCCCGTTACCGTCGCGAAAGGGATGCTCGTAACCCAAGGCAAAATGCAGCGTGATCGCCTTGATCAGCGGATGCACATGACCCTTCTCCTGAGGTGATCCCTCAGGCAAATTGATCCAGTTCGACAACCTTTCTAGCCGCAAGACCAACCCGGCGGAGGGCGGAGGACGATGCACCGTATTGCCCGCGCCGTCCTGAACAACCACCTCATCATTCGCCCGGAAAACGCCCGGAGAATAATCCTCGTCAGCAATCCCCTCCACCCCCACCCGATGCATCGCTGCGATCAAATCCACACTCATGGGCTCATCGCGTTTCTCCCAGGCGAAATTCATCATCCTGTAGTTGCCCATCACCATCCGCTCATCCGGCGTACGCGGCTGACGCCGATGCCTGAGCATGTCCTTGGCCACACGCGTAGTCGTCGCCGCGCCCTCTAACTGACTACTGGCGATGGCCTCATCCTCGATCAAATCATTCAGCAAATAACTGCAATGCGCCTGCTCGCCGATCAGCCGGGTCATATAATCCAGGGCCGCCGACGTCGTCTGCCGATCCACCAACGACAACGTGATCTGCGCCAACGGCGTCAACACATACTTGCCCCACTGCACCGGCTCGCCCAACGGCAACAGATTGACGTACTGCGCCACCCGCGCCTTCTTGACCAACGCCCAGCACAGCTTCACATCCAACCCGGACGCCCAGCGATAACGCAACGCCTCGAAAGGCAGATAACGGCCCTGATCATCCAGCGGCTTGAGCAACGCCAGATAATCCGCCAGACGCTGCTTGTGCGGCGAGCGCAGCAGAAGATTGAACACGGGATCGGATCGGCCTTTGAAGACGGGTGGGTTTTTCATGAAAGGGTGAACTCGAGGCGGTTGAAAACAGACGCTGGAGTACAACACCCGAGGGGGGACAGGCTCAATATCGGAGGTTTCTGAAAAAGATGTAGGAAGGAAATAGAGGCAACTCAGGCAGAGATTGGTCGGCTGGCAGGCCGCCTTCGTGAGCAGGCTCACTCCTACAATTGGATCGTGTACATCCGGGCAGAAACAGGTCGGCTGTCAGGCCGTCATCGCGAGCAGGCTCGCTCCCACAATTGGATGGTGTTGAATCAGACAGAGCATGGTTGGCTGGCAGGCCGTCATCGCGAGCAGGCTCGCTCCTACCATTGGATCGTGTACATCCGGGCAGAAACAGGTTGGCTGGCAGGCCGTCATCGCGAGCAGGCTCATTCCTACAATTGGATCGTGTACATCCGGGCAGAAACAGGTCGGCTGGCAGGCCGCCTTCGCGAGCAAGCTCTGCTCCTACAAAAGCAGGATCAAAAAATCGCAACCTTCGGCAGCTCCTACATGAAATCATGGCGCACCCGCGCCACCACTAGGCTGAGTGTCAGCTCGCCTGCTTTTGATTTTGATCTTAGAGCCCGTCGGGAGGCTGAGTGGAGGGATTCATACGGGGAAAGCATCGAGAGGAGGTGCAGCGAAGCAAACCGTAGGCGATGCCCCCGGATGAACCCGGAGCGAAGGAACCCGAGCCTTAGCGAGGGCCGGACGTCAGGGCACAGACCTTTGGTTCCTTTGGGGCGTTTGCCAAAGGGACTCGCCGTAAGGGCGAAACCACAGTCAGCAACCCCCGCAGAAACGGATATTCACCCAAAACCCCAAGAACATGGTCGGCCCAAAGGCCGCCAAGTAACCGAAAGATCAAGCCTCCCGCCGAACCCTGAACCAAGCCGCATACAACGCCGGCAAAAACAACAGCGTCAAAGCCGTAGCCACAATCAACCCGCCCATAATCGCCACCGCCATCGGCCCAAAAAACACACTGCGCGACAACGGAATCATCGCCAACACCGCCGCCAGCGCCGTCAACACAATCGGCCGAAACCGCCGCACCGTCGCCTCAATAATCGCCTGCCAAGGCCCAAGCCCCGACTTGATATCCTGCTCAATCTGATCCACCAGAATCACCGAATTGCGCATGATCATCCCCGACAACGCAATCGTCCCCAACATCGCCACAAACCCGAACGGCTGACGGAACACCATCAAAAACAGCACCACCCCGATCAACCCCAACGGCGCCGTCAAAAACACCATCGCCGTGCGCGAAAAACTGCGCAACTGCACCATCAGCAACGTCAGCACCACCACGATAAACATCGGCACCCCGGCATTCACCGACTTCTGCCCACGCTCGGAATCCTCCACCGTGCCGCCGACATCCAGCAAATACCCATCCGGCAACTCCGCCCGAATCGGATCCAGCGTCGGCATGATCTGCTTGATCAACGTCGCCGGCTGCTCCTTGCCATAAATGTCCGCGCGCACCGTTACCGTCGGCAACCGATTGCGGTGCCAGATAATCCCTTCTTCAAAGCCATATTCCAGCGTCGCGACCTGCGACAACGCGACACTGCGGCCGTTATCCGTCGGCACCGCCAGACTCGGCAACAACGACAACTCGGTGCGCTCATGCACCGTGCCGCGCAGCAGAATCTCGATCAACTCGTTGTCTTCGCGGTACTGGCTGACACTCGCGCCGGTCAGCGAACTCTGCAGAAACTTCGCCAGATTGGCCGTGCTCACACCGAGCGCCCGGGCACGATCCTGATCGATGTTCAGGTACACGACTTTGCTCGGTTCCTCCCAATCCAGATGCACATTGACCACATACGGATTCTCGCGAACCTTGGTCGCGACTTTGCGCGCCAGCGCACGGACTTCTTCGATGTGTTCGCCGGTGACACGGAACTGCACCGGGTAACCTACCGGCGGGCCATTCTCCAGACGCGTGACCCGCGAACGCATCGCCGGGAATTGCTCGTTCAATGTGCTGATCAACCAGCTGCGCAGCGCCTCACGTTCCTCGATGGTTTTCGCCAACACCACAAACTGTGCGAAGCTCGCCGCCGGCAACTGCTGATCCAGCGGCAGATAAAAACGCGGCGAACCGGTGCCGATATACGCCACATAATTATCGATGCCGGCGTGATCCTTGAGCATCGCTTCCAGGCGTTTGACCTCACCGGTGGTATTCGCCAACGATGCGCCTTCGGCCAGTTTTAGATCGACCATCAATTCCAGTCGATTGGAGGCCGGGAAGAACTGCTGCGGAACGTAACGGAACAACATTACCGAAGCGATAAACAGCCCCACCGTCAGCACGATCACGGTTTTACGGTGCACCACACACCACTCGACCAGCCGCCGAACACGCTGATAAAACGGCGTGCCATACGGATCCGGCTGACCATCGCCCGTGCCGTGTTTGGCGGCGTGAATTTTCGCCAGATCCGGCAGGAGTTTTTCCCCCAGATACGGCACGAACATCACCGCCGCCACCCACGAAGCGAGCAGCGCGATGGTCACCACCTGAAAGATTGATCGGGTGTATTCGCCGGTGCCCGACTGCGCAGTGGCAATCGGCAGGAACCCGGCAGCGGTGATCAACGTACCGGTGAGCATCGGAAACGCGGTGCTGGTCCAGGCATAACTCGCCGCGCGGATGCGATCGAAACCCTGCTCCATTTTGATCGCCATCATTTCCACGGCGATGATCGCGTCGTCCACCAGCAAACCCAGCGCCAATACCAACGCGCCGAGGGAAATCTTGTGCAGACCGATGTTCAGGTAATACATGCAGGCGAAGGTCATCGCCAACACCAGCGGAATGGTCAGCGCCACGACCATGCCGGTGCGCACGCCGAGGGAGAAGAAGCTCACCAGCAAGACAATTGCCAGCGCTTCGACCAACACCTGGACGAACTCGCCGACCCCAGTTTTCACTGCCGCTGGCTGGTCGGAAACCTTGCGCAATTGCATGCCGGCCGGAAGGTTTTTCTGGATCCGCGAAAACTCCACTTCCAGTGCTTTACCGAGTACCAGAATGTCGCCGCCGTCCTTCATCGCCACGGCCAGACCAATCGCGTCCTCGCCCATAAAACGCATGCGCGGCGCCGGTGGATCGTTGAAACCCCGGCGCACATCGGCGACATCAGAAATGCGGAACGTGCGATCACCAACACGGATCGGGAAGTTTCTTATCTCGTCGACTGTCTGAAAATTCCCTGACACCCGTAGCTGCAAACGCTCGCTGCCGGTTTCGAAGAATCCCGCAGTCGAAACCGCATTCTGCTCTTGCAGCGCCTGTTGCACCGCCGCCAACGGCAAACCGAGGGTCGCCAGTTTGACGTTGGATAACTCGACCCAGATTTTTTTGTCCTGCAAACCGAGCAAGTCGACCTTGCCGACATCCTTGACCCGTTGCAGCTGGATCTGGATGCGGTCGGCGTAATCCTTGAGCACCGCGTAATCGAAGCCATCACCGGTCAGCGCGTAGATATTGCCGAACGTGGTGCCGAATTCATCGTTGAAAAACGGCCCCTGAATATCCGGCGGCAACGTGTGGCGGATGTCGGCGACCTTCTTGCGCACCTGGTACCAGAGGTCGGGGATTTCCTTGGAATGCATCGAGTCGCGGGCGATAAACGTGACCTGCGATTCACCGGGACGCGAGAACGAGACGATGCGTTCGTACTCACCGGTTTCCATCAGTTTCTTTTCAATGCGTTCGGTGACTTGGCGCGAGACCTCCTGCGCGGTCGCACCCGGCCAGCGGGTCTGAATGACCATGGCTTTGAAGGTGAACGGCGGGTCTTCACTCTGGCCGAGTTTGGTGTAGGACAACGCGCCGACGATGGCCAGCAAAAGCATCAGGAACAGTACGATCTGGCGATTACGCAGCGCCCATTCGGAAAGGTTGAAGCGCATCGCGACTTACTCCTTGTCCGCCAGATTGACCACACGGTTGGAGCGATCCACCGGACGCACCTGCTGACCTTCCAAAAGCACATGCACGCCGGCCGCCACCACCCAGTCGTTGGCGTTCAAGCCTTCAAGCACCGGCACGGTTTTTTCGCCGAACGGGCCGACGCGCACCGGGGTTTTCTTCAACGTGTTGTTGCCGTTGACCACCCAGACGTAGGTCGCACCGTTTTCAGCGGTGAGTGCCGAGAGCGGCACCGACAGCGACACGGCATCGGCCGATTGCACAAAGACGCGAGCGCTCTGGCCCAGCTCGGCCGGGACTTTGCCGGCGGTGAACGAAATGCGCGCGGCAAAGGTGCGCGAGCGTGGATCGGCGGCGGGCGACAGTTCGCGGATCTGCCCGGCGAAGCGCTGATTCTGCTGCGTCCACAATTCGACGGACACTGGCTGACCGACCTTGAAGCGGCCGAAGCTTTGCTCGGGCAGGCTGATCAACACCTCACGCTCGCCATCGGTGGCGAGGGTGTACACGGTCTGTCCGGCGGCAACCACTTGGCCGACTTCCACCGAACGCTTGGCCACCACGCCGTCCTGCGGCGCACGCAGCACCGCGTAACTGGCCTGATTGGTCGAGACGTTGAATTCAGCTTTGATTTGTTTGAGGCGGGCTTCACCTGAGCGGTAAAGGTTTTCGGCATTGTCGTAAGCCGAGCGGCTGACCATCTGCCGATCCATCAGGGTCTTGTAGCGATCGCGTTCGGCGCGCACCAGATTGAGATTGGCTTCGGCGGCGGCGACTTGCGCACGGGTGGCTTCCAGTTGCAGGCGCACATCCTGCGGATCGAGCTCGGCGAGCGGTTGATCGGCCTTCACGCGCTGACCTTCATCGACCAGTCGTCGGCTGACTTTGCCACCAATGCGGAATGCCAGATCAGGTTCGTAGCGGGCGCGCACCTCGCCCGGATAACTTTCCATCGCCTGCGCCGAAGGCTCTGGCTGCACCACCATGGCCGGTCGCACGGTGACTTGCGTCACTTCTTCCTGACCGCACGCTGACAAAAGGAACGCCAGACTCGCTGGCAACGCACAGGACAACGCATGGCGGAACATGGTGACGGACCTTTCGCTAATGGTGCTTGGAATAATTATACTGGCGGGTATGTTATTAATAGCAAACTCACCAGTCCAGTATTAAAAGCGAAGAATGTCGAACAATCTTTCAGCTCCAAACGGCCCGGGCCGCCCCAAGGATCTGGCCAAACGCCAGGCGATCCTCGACGCGGCGAAAATTCTGTTTCTGAGTCATGGCTATGCCAACACCAGCATGGACGCGGTCGCCAGCGAGGCTGGCGTGTCGAAGCTGACGGTTTACAGCCATTTCAACGACAAGGAGACGCTGTTCTCCGCCGCCGTGATGGCCAAATGCGAGGAGCAATTACCCACACTGATCTTCGAATTGCCGGAAGGCATCGCCGTGGAAAATGTGTTGCTGAACATTGCCCGAGGCTTTCATCACCTGATCAACAGCGATGAATCGGTGAACCTTCATCGTCTGATCATGGCGCTGGGGGTGCAGGATCCGAAGCTGTCGCTGATCTTCTTCGAAGCCGGCCCACAGCGCATGGTGCAAGGGATGGAGCGCTTGCTGACGCGCATCCATGAGACGGGCACGCTGAACATCGACATGCCGCGTAATGCGGCCGAGCATTTCTTTTGCCTGATCAAAGGCGCGGGGAATTTTCGACTGATGTTTGGTTGCGGGGAGCCGTTGAGCGAAGAGGCTGCGGAGAGCCATATTGAGGAAGTGGTGGGGTTGTTTATGCGCGCTTACAAACCCTGATTTCTTCGGTGCCTGGATCGACGCCTTCGCGAGCAGGCTCGCTCCCACATTGGAATGCATTTCAAATGTGGGAGCGAGCCTGCTCGCGAAGGGCGCAACTCGGTCTCAAGGCTTGAGCGCTTTCTTCGGGTAGATGTCGTAGCGGCTCGATTTGCCATCCAGCGCATGGCTCGGTTTCGGCCCTTCAATGCACGGCGCCTTGCGCGGTCGTTTGACCACCACCCGGTGCGTCGCCAGTGCCAGCGCAGCCTGCAACAGCGCCGGCGCATCCGGATCATCGCCCACCAGCGGCCGGAACAGACGCATCTCTTTCTTCACCAGCGCGGTCTTCTCGCGGTGCGGAAACATCGGGTCGAGATAAATCACCTGCGGCGCCTCACCTTCCCAGTTCTGCATGACCTCGATGGAATTGCCCTTGAGCAACTTCATCCGCGCCACGATTGGCGCTACTTCAAAATCTTCCGCACCACGCGCCAGCCCATCCTCCAACAGCGCGCCGATCAGCGGCTGGCGCTCGATCAGGCTCATCTCGCAACCCAGACTGGCCAGCACAAACGCATCCTTGCCCAGCCCCGCCGTCGCATCCAGCACGCGCGGACGCACGCCTTGGGCGACGCCGACAGCTTTGGCGATCATCTGCCCGCTGCCGCCACCGTATAAACGCCGATGCGCCGCGCCACCCTCAACGAAGTCGACCCGCACCGGCCCCGGTGCGTCCGGGCCCAGCTGTTGCAGCTGTAAACCCTGCTCGCCGACCTGCAAGGCAAACTCGCTGTCAGCCACCTCGCGCGGCAGACCAAGACGCTCGGCCCACTGCGCAGCTTGCGCTTCAAACGTCGCGCCGAGGGGTTCGACATGGATACGGCAGGCCGCGGGTTGCTCAATCATGGAAAACACGCTCAAAAATTCAAGGAGCGGCAAAAACCGCCGATAACTCATTCAACGCGCATTTTGCCAGAGCTGAGCGTCAACCGAAAAAAATGTCAGGCATTCTTCCCACATCGATTGGCTACATTTCGCCCCATGGCGACTTTAGCCGTCAAAACACTCAAGCACTGAGCGGCGTCAGTCACCTGTGGCAGGATTTCTTTGCCCAGGCGCTGGCCGAGCAGACGAGTGATGTGGTGCCGGCCTGCGGCACGTTTCCACCGGTTGACCTGAGCAGCAGCGAAGAGCCGACCGTCGGCAGCGACCTGCACGCGCACATCGTCAGCCAGCGCGAATGCGACGTGGTGGAAACTCAAGTGCGTCCGCCGGAGCCGCTGTTCCTGCCGATCGCCGAATTCGAAACCGATCTGCTCGACAAGCCGTTCCCACCGTTCCCGGCAGAAGAACTGAAAGCGCAGCAAGAGCAGCAGGATTTTGACAGCAGCTGGGTTCGCCCTGTGGTTATCAACAACGGCCAGCCAATGCCAGAACCGGGCCCGGCGCCGCAGAAAAAGCCTCTGTACCTGCCGATTGCCGAGTTCGACCTCGACCTGATGCAGAAACCATATCCGCCGTTCCCGCCGGAAGAAATCGTCGAGCAACAGAAGGCGCTGGACTTCGATAACGGCTGGGCACGCCCGATCGTTCTGCAGAACCTGCGCCTCGCCGCGTAACCTCTAGCGACACACGCTCCAGCGCCCGACATCGACATGAAAGTGATTGCGATGGGCAGCGTTGTAATCCGGACTCAACACCACACTGAACGCTTCGCAGGCGCCGTCGCGCACCTGCCGTAGAAATTGCGCGTCCTGATTTTGCTTCGGCCAGTCCTTGAGCACGCTGATGCTGCGGCCGTCGGCCAGACGAAAGCCGGCGATGTCCAGCGCATCGGCGCTGGCATGACGACTGAGTGCGCCGCTCTCGCGGTTGTAGACATTGCGGCAGGCGAAGCTGCCGAGGTGGTCGAGGCGCGTGACCTTCTGGCCATAGATTGATTGAGCTGCCGGTTGCAACGTGTGGTGTTCAAACATCGCGTAGGCGACCGCCAACGGACAACTGGCGAGGAAACTGCTGCTCAGCGCCACCTCGCCGCCCTGCACGCGCAAAGCGCCGATCAGCGGGCACTTGGCGTCGGGGCTGTCGGATTGCCGGGTGACGCGCAGATCTGAACTGCTCAACGCTTGAGCGCAAAGTTCTGGATCACTGCGCAAGCGCATCAGCTTGTAACCGGTGAGCCAATTAGGCGCGGCTTTCACGTCCAGCGGCGCCCAAGGATTCCATTGCGGCGGCACCTGCAGCCAGCCGCGCCAGACACTGAACGCGGCACCGCCGATCATCAACAGCACCAGGCAAAATATCCATCGCCCCATGTTCAGCCTTTGAAGAACTGATTGGCTTTGGCGTACGGCATCGACTGCGAGGTGAAGCCGAACGTGCCGGATTGCTGAATCTCTTCGGCAGCGCGGAAGAACTCGCCGAACGCCGCCAGCGCCAGTGCCGAACCGGTGCTGATGCGGCGCACGCCCATATCCTGCAATTCCTGCACGGTCAGTTTCAAACCGCCGGACATCAACACGTTGACCGGTTTCGGCGCCACCGCACGTACCACCGCCAACACTTCTTCGGCGTTGCGCAAACCCGGCGCGTACAGCACGTCGGCGCCAGCGTCGGCGAAGGCTTTCAAGCGGCGAATGGTGTCATCGAGGTCAGGATTGCCGTGCAGATAGTTCTCCGCACGCGCGGTGAGGATGAAAGGAAATGGCAGCGTGCGCACGGCCGCGACAGCGGCTTCGATGCGCGCGACGGCATGTTCGAAACAATAGATCGGCGCATCCGGGCGGCCCGTCGCATCTTCGATCGAACCACCGACCGCGCCCGCTTCGGCGGCACGCAACAAGCTTTTCGCGGACTCGGTCGGGTCATCAGAAAAGCCGTTTTCCAGATCCACCGCCACCGGTAAATCGGTCGCAGCGACAATCGCGCGGACGTTGGCCAAGGTCTCATCAAGACTCAACGCGCCATCGGCCTTGCCCTGGGAAAACGCATAACCGGCACTGGTCGTGGCCAAGGCCTGATAGCCGAGGCTGGCGAGCATCTTCGCCGAACCTGCATCCCACGGATTGGGAATGACGAAGACTTGCGCACGCTCATGCAGCGCTTTGAAGGCGTGGGCTTTACGGGTTTGTGCTTGAAGGTCTGAGGCGTCCATCGGCTGGCTCCCGGGCAGGAAAACGAATCCGCCTCAGAGCAGGCCAAGTTGCTCGGCGGCGGGCTCTCTGTATAGCTCAGGCAGCGATGGCAGGCCAGGCAAACGTTGCATCAATTGTGCGTGAAAACGTTGCGCCAGCTTCGCCGCCAACAGGTTGTCGGCGGTGTGCAGGAAGATGTACGGCGTGCGCCCCTCTTCGATCCACTCGGCGATTTTCGCCACCCACGGCACGAGGAAGGTGTCGTTGGCCTCAAGCTCGGGATGGCCGATGAAGCGCACCTGCGGGAATTGCGTGAACGCCGCCGGGCGCGTCGGCACGCGGGGCTTTTTTGATTGCGCGTGGATCACCGAGGATTCGGTCGACAGGCAACTGAACAGCGCACGCGGATCGAGGCAGATGCGCTCGACGCCACGGTCGAGCAACAAGCGATTGAGCAGGCGTTCGCTCTCACCCTTGGCGAAGAACTGTTCATGGCGCACTTCCACCGCCAGCGGGCAATCCAGCGCATCAATGAACGCCGCCAGTTCCGGCAGCCGATGTGGCGTGAAGCTTTTCGATAATTGCAGCCACAACGGCGAAACACGCTGACCGAGGGGTTTGAGTAATTGCAGGAAGGTTTCGGCGGCGGTCAGTTGCTCGCGCAAGTCGCCGCTGTGGCTGATGTCGCCGGGGAATTTAGCGGTAAATCGAAAGTGTTCGGGCATGACCTCGGCCCATCGCTGCACGGTGGCCGGCGACGGGCTGGCGTAGAAGGTCGTGTTGCCTTCGACGGCGTTGAACACTTGAGAATAGAGACTGAGGAAGTCAGAGGTTTTTGCATCTACCGGGTAGAGATACTCGCGCCAGGCGTTTTCGCTCCAGGACGGGCAACCGAGGTAGTAAGGCAAATCCATCAGATGTACAGATCGAGGCCCAGCACGTCTGCATCCCAATCGACAAAACCGGCGGTGCTCAGGTAGCTGGCGAGGGCCATCGCTACGCTTTTGCTCATGGCGCGGTGGTAAATCATGTCTTGTTGGCGGGCGGGCAGATTGCTCAGGCGTTGCGCGGTGGCTTTGGCGGCAGCACGTGCGGCCAATTGCTCCTCAGTCGGGAATTCCAGCTCGCCGTCGATATCGTCGACGGATTCATCCACGGTCACATTGCCTTTGCGAGGCTTGCGCTTGATGGGGTAGGACTGAGAGGAGAGGCCGTCTATACGCATAAATTCATGCTCGGTATCGATGATGGCAATTTAGCGGCACCGGGCCGACTTAGCAAACTGCCGAGTGATAACTAGAACACATAAAGCGCAAAAGGTTTAAAGCGAGGGGGTGGAAACTGACGATTGGTGTTTTGAAAATCAAAAGATCGCAGCCTTCGGCAGCTCCTACAGGGATCACATTCCAACTGTAGGAGCTGCCGAAGGCTGCGATCTTTTAAAGGCTCAACGAGCCTTGGGTGTGGCGACTTTGTCGCGCAGGTAAACCGGTTGCGCATCGTCCGCCGGAATCGATTCGCCGCGCTCCCAGGCAAAACGCGCCAAAGTCAGCAAGTCTTCTGCATGAGGAAGCATGCCCGCATCCGAGCCCGTCAGATTGACTGCGATGCGCTCGGCATAGCCCCAACCGGTGCCGGCACCAAACCAGTCGCCACTGGCATCCGCCGGCAGCGCGACCACTTCCGGCGGCAGCACCGCTTCGGCGCCGACCAGACGCATCTCCCCCGCCGTCTCGCGATAGCAGCCCCAATACACTTCATCCATGCGCGCATCGATGGCCGCCGCGACCTGGCTCACGCCATGTTCACGCAAAGCCCGCTGCGCCAGCACCGCCAGGTTGGACACCGGCAACACCGGGCGATCCAGCGCAAACGCCAGGCCCTGCACCACACCAATGGCAATCCGCACCCCGGTAAACGCACCCGGCCCGCGACCGAAGGCAATCGCATCGACCGCTTGCAACGTGGTGCCAGCGTCGGCCAGCAGTTGCTGAATCATCGGCAGCAGCTTCTGCGCGTGCAGGCGCGGGATCACCTCGTAATGGCTCGTGACCTTGCCGTCATGCAGCAAGGCAACGGAGCAAGCTTCAGTCGCGGTGTCCAGGGCCAGCAAGGTGCTCATCGATGTTTCCAAAACAGGGGTGGGGAAAAGTGCGTCAGTATAAACAACTACGGCCCGCAAGCGGGCCGTGGATGATGCTGCGATTCAGACTTTTCAGCTCAGCGCTGCCAGCACCTTGGCGGTGATTGCATCAACCGAACCTACGCCTGGAATGTGGCTGTACTTCGGCTTGCCAGCATTTTTGGCGGACAGGTTCTGATAGAACTCCACCAGCGGCTTGGTCTGCGAGTGGTAAACCGACAGGCGATGACGCACGGTTTCTTCAGTGTCGTCCTTGCGCTGTACCAGCTCTTCGCCGGTGATGTCGTCTTTGCCAGCGATTTTCGGCGGGTTGTAGACGATGTGGTAAACGCGGCCGCTGGCTTCGTGAACACGACGACCGGCGATGCGTTGAACGATTTCTTCGTCTTCAACTGCGATTTCAACCACAGCGTCCAGCTCGACGCCGGCGGTAACCAGTGCTTCCGCCTGCGGAATGGTGCGCGGGAAGCCGTCGAACAGGAAGCCGTTGGCGCAGTCAGCCTGAGCGATACGATCTTTTACCAGTGCGATGATCAGGTCATCGGACACCAGGCCGCCGGCATCCATGATGCTCTTGGCTTGCACGCCCAGCGGAGTACCGGCCTTGACCGCTGCACGCAGCATGTCACCGGTGGAAATTTGTGGAATGCCGAATTTTTCGGTGATGAACTTTGCCTGAGTACCTTTACCGGCCCCGGGAGCTCCCAGCAGAATGACGCGCATTAGATGTGCTCCTCAATTTTTTTATAAAAAGCTTTTACAAAACAAAGGATTCGCCTCTTGGGACGAATCCTGAAAATACGGGACGTGGCCGCAGAAACGGCCAAAGGCTGATCAAGATACACAGCAGGCTGCGCCCACACAAGACGCCAAAAGTCGGAGAAACCTTCGCCCGCCGCGACCCTGCGACGCGGTGACCCAAGTCGCAACCCCATCATTAACTGTCGCCTGGCGGCACTTTCGCTCGTCAGGCAAAGCGGCAACCGGCGCATCTGGCCGGTGCCGCATGCCACGACAAAATCGTTAGCCGGTGTTGCGCAAACCGGCGGCAATCCCCGCCACAGACACCAGCAACGCCTGTTCCACCGGGCTGCCCTGCTCGACATTCTGCTGCCGTGAACGGGCCAGCAACTCGGCCTGCAATATATGTAGCGGGTCGAGGTAAGTGTTACGCAGACGGATGAATTCGAGGGTGTCCGGGCTATGCGCCAGCAGCTGCGACTGACCGGTCAGACCAAGCACCACCGCGCACGCCTGCGACAATAGGTCGCGTAACTGCGCGCCCAACGGCAGCAAATCCGCCTCGACCAGACGCTCGTCGTAGGACAACGCGATGTCCGCGTCGGCCTTGGCCAGCACCATTTCCAGCATGTCGATGCGCGTGCGGAAGAACGGCCATTGCTCGCGCATCTGCCCGAGCAACTCGCCTTCGCCGCGCTCCAGCGCTTTGCTCAACGCCGATTCCCAGCCGAGCCACGCCGGCAGCATCAGCCGCGTTTGCGTCCAGCCGAAGATCCACGGAATCGCCCGCAAACTTTCGATACCGCCCGCGCGGCGTTTCGCCGGACGACTGCCGAGCGGCAAGCGGCCCAACTCCTGCTCCGGTGTGGACTGACGGAAATACTCGACGAACTGCGGATTCTCTCGCACCACCTGACGGTAAGCACTGACACCATCGGCCGCCAATTCGTCCATCAGATGGCGCCATTCCGGCGTCGGTGGCGGCGGTGGCAGCAACGTCGCTTCAAGCACCGCCGCCAGATACAGATTGAGGTTTTGCTCGGCGATGTCTGGCAGGCCGAATTTGAATCGAATCATTTCCCCCTGCTCAGTGGTACGGAAACGCCCCGCCACCGACCCCGGTGGCTGCGACAGAATCGCCGCGTGCGCCGGGCCACCGCCACGGCCGACGGTGCCGCCGCGACCGTGGAACAGCAGCAATTCAACTTGCTGCTCATGGCAGATTTCCACCAAGCGTTCCTGCGCGCGATATTGCGCCCAGGCCGCTGCGGTGGTGCCGGCGTCCTTGGCCGAGTCGGAGTAACCGATCATGACTTCCTGCGGGCCTTGCAGCCTTGCGCGGTAGCCCGGCAACAGCAACAGTCGCTCCATCACCGGCCCGGCGTTGTCGAGGTCGGCGAGGGTTTCGAACAGCGGCACCACACGCATCGGCCGCAACACGCCGGACTCTTTGAGCAGCAGTTGCACGGCGAGCACATCGGAAGCGGCGCCGGCCATGGAGATCACGTAGGAGCCGAGCGAAGCCCCCGGTGCGGCGGCGATTTCCTTGCAGGTGTTGAGCACTTCGGCAGTGTCGGCCGACGGTTTGAAGTGCGCCGGCAGCAGTGGCCGGCGATTAGTCAGCTCTTGCGTGAGGAAGCCGATGCGCTGTTCTTCATCCCAATCTTCGTAGCGACCGAGGCCGAGGTAGTCGGTGATTTCAGTCATCGCCGAGCTGTGCCGCGACGAATCCTGACGCACATCGAGGCGCACGAGGAACAGGCCAAACGTCACCGCGCGACGCAGGCAATCGAGTAACGGCCCGTCGGCAATTACGCCCATGCCGCATTCGTGCAGCGAGTTGAAACACAGTTCCAGCGGATCCAGCAGATCGCGATTGTTGCTCAGCACATCGGCTGGCGCAGGCGTTGGCGCGGTCAGTGCGGCGTGTGCCCAGTTGCGCGTCGCACGCAGGCGTTCGCGCAGTTGCTTAAGGACTGCGCGGTACGGTTCGGCGCTGTCGCCCGCCTTGGCTTTGAGCGCATCGCTGGCCTGCTGCATCGACAGTTCGGCCGCGAGATGATCGACATCGCGCAGGTACAAATCGGCGGCCATCCAGCGCGCCAGCAGCAACACTTCGCGGGTCACTGCGGCGGTGACGTTGGGGTTGCCGTCACGGTCGCCGCCCATCCACGACGCGAAGCGAATCGGCGCCGCCTCCAGCGGCAAACGCAGGCCGGTCGCTTCAAACAAGGCCTTGTCAGCCTTGCGCATATGGTTGGGAATCGCCTGCCACAGCGAATGTTCGATCACCGCAAAACCCCACTTGGCTTCGTCGACCGGCGTCGGTCGCGTGCGGCGGATTTCTTCGGTGTGCCAGGCTTCGGCGATCAGCCGTTGCAGAGTGTTTTGAATTTGCTCGCGTTCGGCGCTGGTCAGGTCGCGATGATCCTGCGCGGCGAGTTGCGCGGCGATTGCGTCGTACTTCTGGATCAGCGTGCGCCGCGCCACTTCGGTCGGGTGCGCGGTCAGCACCAGTTCGATTTCCAGTCGCGACAGCTGGCGGGCCAGCGATTCGGCGCTGTGGCCTTCGTTGCGCAAACGTGCGAGCAACTCGGGCAATACGCGGGATTCGAACGGCGCCGGCTGCGACTCTTCGCGCCGATGGATCAACTGATACTGCTCGGCGATGTTCGCCAGATTGAGAAACTGGTTGAACGCGCGCGCCACCGGGAGCAATTCGTCCTCGCTCAATTGATTGAGGCTGGCGCTCAGTTCAGCGTCCATCGAGCCTCGGCGATCGGCCTTGGCGCCCTTGCGAATCTGCTCGATCTTGTCGAGGAACGCCTCGCCGTACTGGTCTCGAATGGTGTTGCCCAACAGCTCTCCGAGCAGGTGAACGTCTTCGCGCAAGCGTGCATCAATATCGGTCATCAGCAATTCCCCAGCAGTAATCCGGACGGCTTAGAAACGAGTGCATGACCTAGAGAGTGCCGCTCTACGGCGCTTCTTACAAGCATCCGACCAAGGGACTTTAAACCTTGTGGCCGAAAGCTAGTCTCAACAGTAAGCCGTACAACGGCTTGCCGCCGGCCCCGGCGGACACTCACCCAGACCTGCCATGAGCAGGTGCGAAATGAGGTCATCATGAAAATTCGTGAACTCGCCCAGCATTGGGAAGAAAACGCCAAAGGTCGCCTGACTGACACTGGCTACACGATTCATCTGGACGTTGAAGCGGCTGCGCGACTGGCCGCGATTGCCGAGATGTACCCCAAACGGCATGCAGAAGAATTGCTCGGCGAACTGATTGGCGCCGCGCTTGAAGAGTTCGAAGCGAGCCTGCCGTATGTGAAAGGTTCGACGGTAGTGGCGACGGATGAGGAAGGTGATCCGCTGTACGAGGACGTCGGACCTACGCCGCGTTTTCTGGCGCTGTCGAGAAGGCACCTGCATGACCTCTCGGCCGCTGCCGGCAAACAAAAACACTGACACAACACAGATCAAACTGTAGGAGTGAGCCTGCTCGCGAAAGCGGTGTATCAGTCAAAATTGATGGTGACTGGCACACCGCTTTCGCGAGCAGGCTCACTCCTACAGGGATCGTATTTCAATTTGAAAATCGTGTGTTTTCTGGCTTTTAGAACCCCGCGCGTACCGCTCTATCCCGCCAAAGTTCCCGCTTTAGAGCCTTGTCCATTCAGTCAAAAATTATTTTGGCGATTAGCCATCTTTTCTGAACTTTTGAAAAATCACTCCGGTCGGAACCTGTAACCACGCCTGGAACGAGCGTTTCAAAAACGCCTTTCACACGACGCTTTTCGGCTCCTCGACCAGGATGGATTTAGATGTTTTCAGGAGATGCCTAATGGAGTTGAAGACCATGAAAAACCAAACCTCGTTTACCCACCTGCGCGGTCTGAAACTGGCTGCTCTGGCGATCGGCACCAGCTTCGTTCTGGCCGGTTGCGCCGGTAATCCACCGACCGAGCAATACGCCGTGACGCAATCGGCCGTGAACAGCGCCGTCAGCGCTGGCGGTACCGAGTTCGCAGCGGTCGAGATGAAGCAAGCGCAGGACAAACTGAAACAAGCCGAAATCGCCATGCACGACAAGAAGTATGACGAGGCGCGCACCCTGTCCGAGCAAGCCGAGTGGGACGCTCGCGTAGCCGAACGCAAAGCTCAGGCAGCCAAGGCTGAACAAGCCGTGAAGGATTCCCAGAAAGGTGTTCAGGAACTGCGTCAGGAAAGTCAGCGCACCGTGCAATAAGCGCGCATCCCGACCGCAAAGCTGAAACTTTTATCGATAGAAAGGACGACAAATTATGCGTAAGCAACTGATGATCCCAGCTCTTCTGGCCGCAAGCGTTGCCCTGGCTGCCTGCTCCACTCCGCCTAACCCGAATCTGGAAAACGCGCGCACCAACTACGCCGGCCTGCAAGCCAACCCGCAGGCGAGCAAAGTCGCAGCGCTGGAAACCAAAGACGCCAGCGATTACCTGGACAAAGCCGACAAGGCTTATCTGGACAAGCAAGACGCGGCCAAGGTTGACCAACTGGCTTACCTGACCAATCAGCGCGTAGAAGTGGCCAAGCAGACCATCGCCCTGCGCACCGCTGAAAACAACCTGAAAAACGCCGCCGCCCAACGTGCTCAAGCGCGTCTGGATGCCCGTGATCAGCAGATCAAACAGCTGCAGGACAGCCTGAACGCCAAGCAGACCGATCGCGGTACGCTGGTGACTTTCGGTGACGTGCTGTTCGCTACCGATCGTGCTGACCTGAAATCCAGCGGTCTGGTCAACATCAACAAACTGGCGCAGTTCCTTCAGGAAAACCCGGATCGCAAAGTGATCGTCGAGGGTTACACCGACAGCACCGGTACTGCCAGCCACAACCAGACCCTGTCTGAGCGTCGCGCCAACTCCGTGCGTACCGCACTGGTGAAAATGGGCGTTGATCCAGCGCGCATCGTCGCTCAGGGCTACGGCAAGGAATATCCGGTTGCCGAGAACAGCAACGCTTCGGGCCGTGCGCAAAACCGTCGTGTGGAAGTGACCATTTCCAACGACAACCAGCCGGTTGTGCCACGTTCGGCTGTTAGCTCGAACTAAGCTGTAGGCTGTAACGTAAAAGCCCCGCCTGAGTGATCAGGCGGGGCTTTTTTCAGATCAAAAGATCGCAGCCTTCGGCAGCTCCTACAGGGAACGCATTCCAATGTAGGAGCTGCCGAAGGCTGCGATCTTTGGCTTTTAAGGCTGGAGTTTTTGCGGGGTCTCTTCGCCCATGCAGCGCACGGCTTTTTTCTGCGCATTGATCAGCACACCGGTCAGGCCTTTCTGCTCGGTATCAAACAACACCAGCACGCCATCAATGCACTGCGCCACTTGCGCTGCCGGCTCCAGCGAGACTTTGTAATCCTCCCCCGGCACCGTTTTGAGCATGGTGAATTCGTTGAGCAGCAACGCATCTTCGGGTTTGGCGAAGTGCAGGTAACCGTAGTACCACAGCGCCCCGACGGTGCCGAGGATGCTGCAGATACCGGTGATGATCAGCGGGATGGCGTTGCGTTCTTCAGTCATTGCGGACTCTCATCTTCAGAATTCGGGGGTGTCGGGTAATTGGGGATTTCACCGAGGCGGCGCAGGCCGTTGAAATGCTCGGGATCTTCCAGATAGCGCAGCATCACCTGGCGCCACACCGGGTCGCCAAAGGTCTGCACATGGCCGCCGCGAGTCAGTTGCAGCACGCGCGGTGGCGGCGCAGCTTGATACAGACGGATGCCGTTGGAAAGCGGTACCAGCGGATCGTCGATGCTGTGAAAGATCAGTTTCGGCACGCCATTCAGCTGCGGCATCGAGTTGATCGCACTGTCGCCATCCGGCACCAGCCACGACAGCGGTACCTGGAATGGCCAGGTCAGCCACGACGTGCTCAGCGCGTATTGGCCGACGCTGCGGTAACTGGCGGGCACGCCATCAAGCACCAGCGCCTTCAGCTGCTTCTGCCGCTCCGGATGCTGCACCAGCCAATGCACGGCCATCGATCCGCCAAGGCTCTGGCCGAGCAGCACCAACGGCTTGCCTTTGACCTCGGGTGCCTTGTCCAGCCAGGCGAACGCGGCGTCGATGTCCTGATAGATCGCCGGCAGGCTCGGCTCGCCCTCGGACAAGCCATAACCGCGATAGTCGACCAGCAGCACTTGATAGCCGTTCTTCGGCAACCACCAACTGCCGCCCAAATGCATCGGCAAATTGCCGCCGTTGCCGTGCAGGTGCAGGACGGTGCCTTTGACCTCGACACCGGGTTTGGCCGGCAGCCACCAGGCGTTGAGCTTCAAGCCATCGGCGGTGACCAGCGTGACGGTGCGGTATTCGAGTTTGGCTTTTTCCGGGGTGAAGATCTGGCCCGGTTCGGGGTAGAACAATAACGAGCTGCAACCGCTGAGGGTCAGGAGCAGGCAGAAAATGCCGAGGATTCTCATCCGGTGAAACCTCGCAAAGGAAATTGGCAAAACGATTCAGGGAACAACGAATAACCCTGTGGGAGCTGGCTTGCCAGCGATGGCGGCGGATCAGCCAGCATCAATATTGACTGACAGATTGCAATCGCTGGCAAGCCAGCTCCCACAGGGAATATCAGTTGCTCAAAGGATGTTGGAGTAGTCGGCTTCGATCCGGTCCAGGCTCAAGTGATTGAGGAAGTTGGAGAAGCACATCCACGCCGACAACGCATTCAAATCGCGGAACTGATCCGGCAGATATTTCGGTGCCACCACCAATCCTTCATCCACCAACTGGCGCAAGGTACGCATGTCTTCCAGCGTGGTTTTGCCGCAGAACAACAGCGGGATCTGCTCAAGCTTGCCCTTACGCACGGCCAACTGAATGTAGTTGTAAACCATGATAAAGCCCTTGAGATAGGACAAGTCTTTGGTGAATGGCAGCCCCGTCGGCGTCGATCCACGGAACACTCGACTGGCGTTGCCGTAGCTTTCCGCCATTTCAAAGCCCTGCTCGCGGAAGAACTCGAAAATCTGCAAGAAATCGGCGCCCTCCTCGACCATGTGAATGGCGCGGGTGCGGTTAGTCAGTTTGCGCAGGCGGCTCGGGTAGGAAGCGAAGGTGATGATCTCCATCAGGATCGCCAGGCCTTCCTGGGTGACCGTCGACGACGGCGGGCCTTTGGAGAGGAAGGTGCAAATCGGCTGGTTCAAACCGTTGAGCGTGGTGCCGACGTGCACCAGCCCTTCGTGAACTTCCAGCGCGCGCACGTCGCGATCGTTGAACATCGCGTCGGTGCGGATCTTGATGTAGTCGGCGCCCGCCGCCGCGTCGGCAACGATGCCGTCGGACTCGAACACGCGAATGGTTTCCTCGGCCTCGCCAAAAACCTTGTTCAGACGCGTCTGCAACAGGTGCACGGCGTCTTTGGCGGTGAGGGTTTTCGGCTCATCCTTCAAGTCGCCACGGCCATCGATGTTGTTGAGGTAGTCGGACATCATCAGGCCGAGGTCGGCCAGGGTCGGGTCGCCGGCGTGAAACGCATCGGACGCGGCGCCGTACAACTCTTGCGAGATCAGGCCGAAATCCTCGGTGCCGCGCGCTTCGAGCATGCGCACGACCATGCGGTACTCCTTGCACATGCGCCGCATGATCTGCCCGACCGGGTTGAACTGACCGAGCTGGCGGGTGATGTCGCGCTCGATGTTCTGGAATTCCAGTTTGACCTTGCTCGAATCGAAACTCAGTGGTCGATTGAGGTAGTAATCGCGGTCGATCGCCGGCATTTCCTTGCCTTTGGCCTTGAGAAAACCCTTGCGGATGTTCTCGTCCCACTTGACCGCGTCGAGGACACGGATCGGCGTCTGCGCCAGCACAATGCGGTCGGACAACATGCGTATCGTCTGCTGGTAATCGTCCACCCGAAACTCCTGTAGAAAACCTGACGTAATGAATTATTGGGCGCGGGCCTGGCGCTGGTAGCGCACGGCTTCGACGAAAACATCGGAATTGGCCGGATCGTCGAGGTAAGCAAAGACCTTGTCGAGGTTGCTGTCGACTTGCACACCGTCGCCATCGTCGGTCTGGAAGGCCTGACCGTCGAGGGCTTTTTGCTTGATCGCCTGATTGATCTGTTCGAGATCGAGGTTGTAAACCACCAATTCGTGTTTATCGGTGAGTTCGAAACCGGCGATGGTGAAGTGGCCGCCATACTGCGCCGGGACTTTCGCCGACAGGTACCAGCGGCTGCCGTGGCGCGAGACGGTGAACGGATAGGCTTCGCGCTCGCGGGGTTTGGCTTTGAAATACGTGACGGCCTGATAGCGGTCATTGCCCAGGCGCGTCAGCTCAAGGTTCATCGGCTCACCCCAGGCATTGGTGCTCGACCATTTGCCGAGCAAGCCTTTGGGCGCCGGTTCACTGGCGGCCAGCGGTTCCTTGAACGTCACCAGACAACCACTGAGCAGCAGGAACGACAAGGCGATCAGCACGCTACGCCAGGCTTTCATTCAATACTCCCTATGAACATTCGCCGCCCTTGAATACGCCACCGAAACTGTGGGAGCGAGCTTGCTCGCGAAAGCGTCAGCACAGCCAACATTAACGTTGAATGTCAGTCCGTCTTCGCGAGCAAGCTCGCTCCCACAGGGTTCGGTGTTTCCCCAGAGGATCAGACCGACGCGAGCACCAGGTGCATGTAGCGCGTCAGAATGCCGAGCATGTCTTCTTCGGCCAAAGGCTCGGCTTCGTTGAGCAGGCCCTGATATTCCATCCGTCCGATAATCGCCGTCAACACCTTGGCATCCTGTTGCGGTTCGCGCGAGCCCAGCACCTGAAACAACTGGCAGGTGCCCTGCAACAGAATCTGCTGATGCGAGCGCACCAGAATCGCCAGCCCCGGGTTAAGCAACGCTTCCTGTCGGAACGCCTGCTCGGCCATCAAATGCTCGCGACGGTTGACCAACTGCCGGTGCACATAGTCGGCCATCAACCGCGCAATATCGTCCGCCAGTTGCGAACGCGACTCCGGGCTGCCATCACCGCTGACGACCATCTCACGCAACAGGCCTTCGTTGTTGTTCCACAACTTGGCCATGTATTCCGCGCTGCGCTCGACGTATTGCGCGAAGGTATCGGTGAGCAGGTCATCGATGTCCTTGAAGTAATACGTGGTCGCCGACAGCGGCACACCGGCCTCGGCCGCCACCGCACGATGACGCACGGCGCGCACGCCATCACGCACGACAATGCGCATCGCCGCGTCGAGAATGTCCTGGCGACGCTGCTCACTGCCCTGTCGGCTGGCCTTGCGACCCTGGTACTGAACACTTTCAGCGACCGCAGTGGCGATACCCGCTGCACCTTCTTGAGCTATTGCACCCATCACGACCGGACTTCCTCTGCTAATTCCAAAGTAACCAATTGATACATTTGTACCAGACAGGCAATAAAAAGCCGCCTGTTTTAGGCGGCTTTTTAACTGAAACGTTTACGCTTGCGGTCGCATGTGCGGGAACAGGATCACATCGCGGATCGACGGTGAGTTGGTCAGCAACATCACCAGACGGTCGATGCCGATGCCTTCACCCGCCGTTGGCGGCATGCCGTACTCCAGCGCGCGAACGTCGACGCCGTGTGGCTGAAAGGAGTAGTCGGCGCGGGGGTCATTGTGG
>NZ_JBIVMX010000044.1:0-45819 GCF_044753305.1 Pseudomonas sp. NPDC088429
TTGGGGCTTGCCCCACGACCAGGCCGAGAACAACAAAAACTGACCTAAGACAGAGCCTGTACTGGTTGGATCGTAAGATCACTGCAATTCAGCGACCAAAGCAATCCGTTTGCTCTTGGCTCCCGATTGGGAGGGTCACGAAGGAAAAGCTTCGTGGCGAGGGCACTCAACAAAAACAAGAAGCCCGAATCAATAATAAAAAGAGCACGCAACTACTTCTTGGGGAGCTTCGGCTCCCCTTGTAGTTTCTCCCTCCCGGCAAAATCCCCTGTTTTTAACGCGCGCGATGCCTGTAGCCTGCGGCTTGCAGCTCAAATCGGCCGTGTCCTACACCATCCCCCGACTAAATGCTAGAATCTGCGCCCATCATGCGGTCATTCTTTGGTATGGCCGAACATTCCTTCAAACAGTGCATCCCATGCTGAAGAAGTTGTTCCAGTCATTCCGAACTCCCGTGCGTCGTACGCAACACATCCGTAGCACCCCTGAAGTGCTCAACAGCGGTCAACACTCGCTGCAGAAAACGCAGTTCAGCCGCTATGCGGTGAATATTGTCGAACGCCTGCAAGGTGCCGGTTACCAGGCTTATCTGGTCGGTGGTTGCGTGCGTGACATGCTGCTGGGCATCACGCCCAAGGATTTCGACGTCGCCACCAGCGCCACGCCCGAGCAAGTCCGCGCCGAATTCCGCAACGCGCGGATCATTGGCCGTCGCTTCAAACTGGTGCATATCCATTTCGGTCGCGAAATCATCGAAGTCGCGACCTTCCGCGCCAATCACCCGGTCAACGAAGACGACGAGGACAGCAATCAGTCCTCGCGTAACGAAAGCGGGCGGATTCTGCGCGACAACGTTTACGGCACCCTGGAAGAAGACGCGCAACGCCGCGACTTCACCATCAACGCCCTGTATTACGATCCGGTCAGCGAGCGCATTCTCGATTACGCCAACGGCGTACACGACATCCGCAATCACTTGATCCGTCTGATCGGCGATCCGAAGCAGCGTTATCAGGAAGACCCGGTGCGCATGCTGCGGGCCGTGCGTTTCGCCGCCAAGCTCAACTTCGGCATCGAGAAGCACACCGTGCAGCCGATCCGCGAGCTGGCGCCGATGCTGCGCGAGATCCCGTCGGCGCGTCTGTTCGAAGAAGTGCTCAAGCTGTTCCTTTCGGGACACGGCGCGATCACCTTCGAAATGCTGGTCGATCTGCAACTGTTCGCCCCGCTGTTCCCGGCCAGTGCCGATGCACTGGAACACAACCCGGAATACACCCACACGCTGATCAGCGAAGCGCTGACCAACACCGACCTGCGCATCAAGCAGAACAAACCGGTGACCCCGGCGTTCCTGTTTGCCGCGCTGCTGTGGCCAGCCTTGCCGGCCCGCGTGTTGCGCTTGCAAGAACGTGGCATGCCGCCAATCCCTGCGATGCAGGAAGGCGCCCACGAGCTGATCGCCGAACAGTGCCAGCGCATCGCGATTCCAAAGCGTTTCACCATGCCGATCCGCGAGATCTGGGACATGCAGGAACGCTTGCCACGCCGCAGCGGCAAACGCGCCGACCTGTTGCTGGACAATCCGCGTTTCCGCGCCGGTTACGACTTCCTGCTGTTGCGTGAAAGCGCCGGCGAAGAGACTGACGGCCTCGGCGAATGGTGGACGGATTATCAGGACGCCAACGAAAGCGAACGTCGCGACATGATTCGCGACCTCAGCGGCAAAGGTGATGACGCCAGCGGCGCACCACGCAAACGTCGCCGCAGCGGCGGTTCCAAGCGCAAACGCGCCGGCGCCCCGAGCGCTTCGACCGGCGAGTAAAAGCATGGCACGCATCTACATCGGCATGGGCAGCAACCTCGCTGACCCCGCCGAACAATTGCGCAGCGCCGTCGAGGCGCTGGGGCAATTGCCGCAAACCCTGGTCGCTGGCGTTTCTGCCTTTTATCAAAGCGATTCATTGCTGCCGGGCCAACCGCGATATACCAACGCGGTTGCAGCGCTCGACAGCTTGCTCTCCCCGATTCAGTTGCTCGATGCCTTGCAAGCGATCGAGAATGATCAGGGCCGCGAACGTCTGGAACGCTGGGGCCCGCGTACGCTGGATCTGGATATTCTGCTGTTCGGTGATCGCTTGATCGACGAGCCACGCCTGAAAGTCCCGCATTACCAGATTCAGGAACGCGCGTTCGTGCTGTATCCGCTCGCCGAACTGGCGCCGGCGGATCTCCATCTGCCCGATGGCCGCACCTTGGCCGACCTGCTCGCCGCCTGCCCGTTCATCGGCCTGGAACGCCTGCCCCACCCCTGACACAACTCTCCCTGTAGGAGCTGTCGAGTGAAACGAGGCTGCGATCTTTTGATCTTCAAAAGCAAGATCAAAAGATCGCAGCGTTCCGCAGCTCCTACAGGGAATAGCCTTCTATATTCAGATTTATTGTCGGACAAAAATTCCTCGAATCAGGCCTGCCGCGCCGCTGAATCGCATCAGTAACGCCGGTAACACTCGCCTCGTAACAATGCGGTAACACACGCAATTGACTTCCTCGGTTCTCCTCACGACTATAGGCGTCCCGCTGCCGCCAACCCGGCACATACGGGCGCAATCCAGGCCTTATAAGCACGACAAAAGAGCGTGCGCCTGAGTAAATGAAGAATCACGCGCGTTACTCGCAGTAGTTTCCAGAGCGCCTGAACGAGGATTTTTTACATGCCAGCCATCACCCTGACCACGCTCCAGAGCCTCAAGCAGAAAGGTGAAAAGATCACCATGCTGACCTGCTATGACGCGACCTTCGCCCACGCCTGCAACGAGGCCGGTGTCGAAGTGCTGCTGGTGGGCGACTCCCTCGGCATGGTCCTGCAAGGTCACGACAGCACCTTGCCGGTGACCACTGCAGAAATGGCCTACCACACCGCGTGCGTCAAACGCGGTAACACCGACGCCCTGATCCTGGCTGACTTGCCGTTCATGGCCAACGCCACCCTCGAACAAACCATGATGAACAGCGCCATGCTGATGCAGGCCGGTGCGCACATGGTCAAGGTCGAAGGTCAGCTTTGGCTGGCGGAGTCGATTCGTCTGCTCGCCGAACGCGGTGTGCCGGTGTGCGCGCACATGGGCCTGACCCCGCAAGCGGTGAACATCCTTGGTGGCTATAAAGTGCAGGGCCGCAACGAAAACCAGGCGCGGCAGATGCGTGCCGATGCGATCTCGCTGGAGCAGGCTGGCGCGTCCATGCTGCTGCTCGAATGCGTGCCAAGCGAACTGGCTGCGGAAATCACCCAAGCGGTGAAGATTCCGGTTATCGGCATCGGCGCCGGTTCGGATACCGACGGTCAGGTGCTGGTGCTGCACGACATGCTCGGTCTGTCGATCACCGGCCGCGTACCGAAATTCGTCAAAAACTTCATGCACGACCAGGACAACATCCAGTCCGCATTGAAGGCTTACGTTAGCGAAGTCAAAGCTGCCACGTTCCCTGGCATCGAACACGGATTCTCTGCATGAACACCGTAAAAACCGTACGCGAACTGCGCGCCGCCGTCGCCCGCGCACGCAGTGAAGGCAAGCGCATCGGCTTCGTGCCGACCATGGGCAACCTGCACAGCGGCCACGTCGCCCTGGTGACCAAAGCCACGCAACGCGTGGACTTCGTGGTCGCGAGCATTTTCGTCAACCCGCTGCAATTCGGCGCCGGCGAAGACCTCGACAAGTACCCGCGCACCCTGGCGGCGGATCAGGAAAAACTGCTTGAAGCCGGTTGCTCCCTGCTGTTCGCGCCGACCGTTGAGGAAATGTACCCCGACGGCATGGCCGGACAGACCCGGGTCAGCGTGCCGCAACTGTCCGAAGGCCTGTGCGGCGCCAGCCGTCCGGGACACTTTGAAGGTGTGGCGACGGTGGTCAGCAAGCTGTTCAACATGGTGCAGCCGGATCTGGCGATTTTCGGTCAGAAGGACTTCCAGCAACTGGCGGTGATCCGCGCGCTGGTGCATGACCTGAACATGCCGATCCAGATCATCGGCGAACCGACCGTACGCGCTGCGGACGGTCTGGCGCTGTCGTCGCGCAACGGCTTCCTTAATGAAGAACAACGCGCGGTAGCCCCTGTGGTGTATCGCACGCTGAGCACTATTGCCGAGTCGATCAAGCAAGGCGAGCGTGATTTCCCGGCGCTGATCAGTGCCCAGCTGCAACAGCTGGAAGCGGCGGGCCTGCGTCCGGATTACCTGGAAATCCGCCATGCGCTGACGTTGCGTCCGGCGACGACTGAAGACCGTGATCTGGTGATTCTGCTGGCCGCGTTCCTCGGTACTACGCGATTGATCGACAACCTGCACCTGAATCTCGACGCCCCGGTTTAACAGCAAAATCAAAAGATCGCAGCCTGCGGCAGCTCCTACATAACCCGGTGGGAGCTGCCGAAGGCTGCGATCTTTTGCGTTGTATTGCCGCCCCCAGAGCCTTCGGGCACACTGCCCGCCGTTCGATTCCAACCCGGGAGGTTCAGCTTGCCCGACCTCGCCCTCCCCTCCGTTTGTCGGCCACTCCCTGTATTAAATGTTAAAAAAGTACAGGGATCAGGTCAGAAGAAGTCAAGACAGATCGCAGCGCGAGGTTTACTGTATTCGCCCTGCGTCGATAAATCGTGTAGACGCAGTTGACCGCGCACCCAAACATGGCGCGCCGGTCTGATCCGTGTTCAGAAGCCGTTCAAGTAAAAAGGAAAACCGCAGCGATGGCGTATTACCTCACTCCTCAAGACGTTACCGCTCTGCCCGCCTGGCAAGCGTTGAAAGATCACCGCCAAGCCATGCAGGATTTCAGCATGCGCGAGGCCTTCAACGCCGATCCGCAGCGCTTCAATCAGTTCACCCTCAGCAGCTGCGGCCTGTTTCTCGATTATTCGAAGAATTTGATCAACGCCGAGACCCGCAATCTGCTCGTGGGTCTGGCCAATGAAGTCGATCTGAAGGGCGCGATCAAAGCGCTGTTCGAAGGCGAAATCGTCAACACCTCCGAAGGCCGCCCGGCGCTGCACACCGCCCTGCGCCGCCCGGTGGGCGACAAGCTGTCGGTCAACGGCGTCAACGTGATGCCGGAAGTCCACAAAGTACTGAACCAGATCACCGACCTCGTGGGCCGCATCCACGACGGTCTGTGGCGCGGTTACACCGAGAAGCCGATCACTGACGTGGTCAACATCGGCATCGGTGGCTCGTTCCTCGGCCCTGAGCTGGTCTCCGAAGCACTGCTGTCGTACGCGCAGAAAGGCGTACGTTGCCACTATCTGGCGAACATTGACGGCAGCGAATTCCACGAGCTGACGCAGAAACTGCGCGCCGAGACCACGCTGTTCATCGTTTCGTCGAAATCCTTCAACACCCTCGAAACCCTGAAGAACGCTCAGGCCGCACGTGCCTGGTATCTGGCGCAGGGCGGTTCGGAAGCCGAGCTGTATCGCCACTTCATCGCCGTCTCGAGCAACAACGCCGCGGCTGTGGCGTTCGGTATTCGTGAAGAAAACATCTTCCCGATGTGGGACTGGGTTGGCGGTCGTTACTCGCTGTGGTCGGCGATCGGTTTGCCGATTGCGCTGGCGATCGGCATGTCCAACTTCAAGGAATTGCTGTCCGGTGCCTACACCATGGATCAGCATTTCCAGACTGCGCCATTCGAGCAGAACATGCCGGTGCTGTTGGGCTTGCTGGGTGTGTGGTACGGCAACTTCTGGGGCGCGCAAAGCCACGCGATCCTGCCGTACGACCACTACCTGCGCAACATCACCAAGCACTTGCAACAACTGGACATGGAATCCAATGGCAAGAGCGTGCGTCAGGACGGCACCCCGGTGTCGACCGATACTGGCCCGGTGATCTGGGGCGGCGTCGGCTGCAACGGCCAGCACGCTTACCACCAGTTGCTGCACCAAGGTTCGCAACTGATCCCGGCCGACTTCATCGTGCCGATCGTCAGCTTCAACCCGGTCGCCGATCACCATCAATGGCTGTACGCGAACTGCCTGTCGCAGAGCCAGGCGCTGATGCTCGGCAAGACTTTGCCGGAAGCAGAAGCCGAGTTGCGCGAAAAAGGCATGAGCGAAGAGCAAGTGCACAAACTCGCACCGCACAAGGTGATCCCGGGCAACCGTCCGAGCAACACCCTCGTCGTTGAACGCATCAGCCCGCGTCGTCTCGGCGCATTGGTGGCGATGTATGAACACAAAGTGTTCGTGCAGAGCGTGGTCTGGGGCATCAATGCCTTCGATCAGTGGGGCGTGGAGTTGGGCAAGGAGTTGGGCAAAGGCGTTTACAACCGTCTGGTGGGCAGCGATGAAACCACCGCTGACGACCCGTCCACCCAAGGCCTGATCAACTACTTCCGCGGTCGTCACCGCGGGTGATAGGCTGAAGGGGCGGTTTGCCTGCCCCTACAGCTTGCAACATCGACAGTTCCACGGCACCGGGCTAATCGCAGAATCGGTGGCGTACACGATCCCTGTAGGAGCTGCCGAAGGCTGCGATCTTTTGATCTTGACCTTAAAAAACAAGATCAAAAGATCGCAGCCTTCGGCAGCTCCTACGAGGGTCGTACAGCTCCCCTCTTGTCGCACAACAAGAATAAGGAACCGTCATGTTCGATATCAGCACGTTCCCCAAAGCCGATGCCGTCCGCCGGGCTGCGCAATTGAGTCAGGATGACTATCGGCGCCTGTACCGCGAATCCATTGAACACCCCGACACCTTCTGGGCCGAGCAAGCCACGCGCTTCCTCGACTGGAGCACGCCGTGGCAAACCGTTCAGCGCTGTGACCTGAAAACCGGTGAAGCCGCCTGGTTTGCCGGGGGCCAACTGAACGTCAGCTACAACTGCATCGACCGCCATCTCGAACAAGGCGGCGATCAAACCGCCCTGCTCTGGGAAGGTGACGACCCCGCCGAATCGGCACAAATCACTTACAAAAAACTTCACCACCATGTCTGCCGCCTGGCCAACGTGCTGAAAAGCCGTGGCGTAAAAAAAGGCGACCGGGTGTGCATTTACATGCCGATGATCCCCGAAGCCGCTTACGCGATGCTCGCCTGCACGAGGATTGGCGCGGTGCATTCGGTGGTGTTTGGTGGCTTCTCCCCCGACTCCCTGCGTGACCGCATTCTCGATGCCGACTGCCGCACCGTGATCACCGCAGACGAAGGTGTGCGCGGTGGCAAGTTTGTGCCGCTGAAGCAGAACGTCGACAAAGCCCTGCAAAGTTGCCCGGACGTCAGCACCGTCGTGGTGGTTGAACGCTCTCAAGGCAAGGTCGACTGGGTCGAAGGTCGCGACCTCTGGTATCACCAGGCCGTGCGCGACGTCAGCGACGATTGTCCGCCGGAACCGATGGACGCCGAAGATCCGCTGTTCATCCTCTACACCTCCGGCAGCACCGGCAAACCCAAAGGCGTGCTGCACACCACCGGTGGCTACTTGCTGCAAGCGGCGATGACCTTCAAATACGTGCTCGATTACCGTGACGGCGAAGTGTTCTGGTGCACCGCCGACGTCGGCTGGGTGACCGGCCACAGCTACATCGTCTACGGCCCGTTGGCTAACGGTGCGACCACATTGATGTTCGAAGGCGTGCCGAGCTATCCGAGCAGTTCACGTTTCTGGCAGGTGATCGATAAACACAAGGTCAACATTTTCTACACCGCGCCCACCGCCCTGCGCGCATTGATGCGCGAAGGTGCCGAACCGTTGCAGGAAACGTCGCGCGCCAGCCTCAGATTACTCGGCAGCGTCGGTGAGCCGATTAACCCGGAAGCGTGGGAATGGTATTTCAACGTGGTCGGCGAACAGCGCTGCCCGATTGTCGATACCTGGTGGCAGACCGAAACCGGCGGCATCATGCTCAGCCCGTTGGTCAGTGCGCTGCGGATCAAACCGGGCTGCGCCACACAGCCGATGTTCGGCGTGCAACCGGTGTTGCTCGACGAGCAAGGCAAGGAAATCCAAGGCGCCGGCAGCGGCGTGCTGGCGATCAAATCGAGTTGGCCGGCGCAGATTCGCAGCGTCTATGGCGACCCGCAACGGATGGTCGACACCTATTTCAAACCCTACCCCGGCTATTACTTCACCGGCGATGGCGCACGACGCGATGAGGACGGCGATTACTGGATCACCGGCCGCATCGATGACGTGATCAATGTGTCCGGCCACCGCATTGGCACCGCTGAAGTGGAAAGTGCCTTGGTGTTGCACGACAGCATCGCCGAGGCCGCCGTGGTCGGTTATCCGCACGACGTCAAAGGTCAGGGCATCTATGCCTTCGTCACGCCCATGAACGGCACTGAACCCAACGATGAACTGAAGAAAGAATTGCTCGCCCACGTCAGCAAGGAAATCGGCAGCTTCGCCAAACCGGATCTGATCCAGTGGGCGCCGGCCTTGCCGAAAACCCGCTCAGGCAAGATCATGCGCCGCATCCTGCGCAAGATCGCCTGCAACGAACTCGACAGCCTCGGCGACACTTCGACCCTGGCCGACCCGAGCGTGGTGCAAGGCCTGATCGACAAGCGCCTCAATCAGTAACACGTCGGGCGCGGTCAACCGGCCGCGCCCGCCCATCTTCACTGAGTGGTCATGGAATTCATCCGCAGTCGCATCGAAAACCAACTCATGAGCCTGACCGGGTTATCCCTCGGCCAGCTCGATCTGGAAAACCCCAAGGGCGATCCCGGCCTGTTCGGCCCCGACTCGGTCAGTTGGCAGGTGCACGGCGATTTCAGCAGCATGTTGATCGGCGGCATCAGCGCGTTGTTGCTGCAAGCCCTGCATCCGCTGGCGCTGGCCGGGGTTTGGGATCATTCGAATTTTCGTCAGGACATGCTTGGGCGCTTGCGGCGTACCAGCCAGTTTGTCTCCGGCACCACGTTTGGCTCGCGGCGGGATGCCGACTGGTTGATCGAGAAAGTCCGCACCATTCACCTGCAAGTGGTGGGCACCGCACCGGACGGCCGGCCTTATGCGGCCAGTGATCCGGACTTGCTGACGTGGGTGCATGTGGCCGAGGTCAGCAACTTTCTGGCGGCGCATTTGCGCTATCGCAATCCGCAATTGTCGCTGGCTGATCAGGATCGTTATTACGCCGAGATCGCCGTGGTCGCCGAACGCCTAGGCGCACGCGATGTGCCAAAGTCGCGGCAGGCCGTGGCCGATTATCTGCAACGCCTGCGCCCGCAATTGCTGTGCGATGAGCGCAGCCGCGAGGTTTTACGTTTGCTGCTGGCCGCACCGGCGCCGAGTGTTCTGGCGCGACCGTTTGGCGATCTGATGATGAAGGCGGGCATTGATCTTTTGCCGGACTGGGCCAGCGACATGCTCGAGGTGCGGCAGAGTTCGCTGCAACGCCAGTTGATTCGCGCCAGCGTCAAACGCAGCGCACCGATGCTGCGCTGGGCCATGCGCAATGGCTCGGTGCAACGAGCGAAACGCAGGATGGGGCTGAGCTGACGCTCAGAGCTGCAAGTTTTGAGCTTGAAGCTTGAAGCTTGGAGCTTGCAGCTCAGTAACTGTTAAACTCCCGCGCCCCAATTCTCTCCAGCAAGGCGCATGCATGTCTTCCTTGAATCAGGCGCTGCGCGCCGCCCTCGATCAACGCCAGGACTTGCTCGCTGTGCTGCACAGCCAGGGCACCGATTGCTATCGGCTGTTCCACGGCAGCCAGGAAGGCGCCGGCGGTCTGACCATCGACCGCTATGGCCCGCAACTGCTGGTGCAGAGTTTTCACCAGACGCTGGAGCGCGATGACCTGCTGCAACTGCACGCGATGGTCAATCAAACCCTGGGCCTGGAAACCCTGCTGGTCTACAACGACCGCTCCCGTGGCAACTCGCGCATCGACCGTGAAGACAGCGTCTACAAAGCCGAAGACGCCGCACTGGTTGATCTGGTCGGTCACGAATGGGGCCTCAATTACCGCGTGCGCGGACGTCACGCCGGGCAGGATCCGCTGCTGTTCCTCGACCTGCGCAACACGCGTGGCTGGGTCAAGGAGCACGCCAAAGGCAAATCCGTGCTCAACCTGTTCGCCTACACCTGCGGCGTCGGCCTCAGTGCCGCAGCCGGTGGCGCCCGTGAAGTGTGCAATCTGGATTTCGCCGAAGGTAACTTGGCGGTCGGTCGCGAAAACGGTCTGCTCAATCCACAGTTGCCGGAGATGGAATTCATTCAGTCGGATTATTTCCCGGCCATCCGCCAACTCGCCGGCCTGCCGATCAGCCAGCGTCGCGGGCAGAAACTGCCAAGCTACCAGCGCCTCGAACAGCGTCAGTACGATCTGGTACTGCTCGATCCGCCGGCCTGGGCCAAGAGCGCGTTCGGCACCGTTGACCTGCTGCGCGATTATCAAAGCCTGCTGAAACCCGCGCTGCTGACCACCGCCGACAACGGCGTACTCATTTGCTGCAACAATCTGGCGAAAGTCAGCATGGACGACTGGCGCGAACAAGTCCTGCGCTGCGCCGAAAAGGCCGGCCCCCCGGTGCGTGAGTGGAGCGTGATGACCCCGGGTGCAGACTTCCCGTCCATGGATCAGCAACCGCCACTGAAAACCCTGATCCTGCAGCTATAAGAAGATCCCTGTAGGAGCTGCCGAAGGCTGCGATCTTTTGATTTTGTCTTTTTTTAAAACAAGATCAAAAGATCGCAGCCTTCGGCAGCTCCTACACAGTCGTGCATATTTCCAGACAAATCTGAACAATCCTGACCCATGCGATGTACTTCGGAACCAGATTCGCGTGCCATACTCCAAGGCACTTCGATTCAGACAGATGAAGCCGCACATGACCAAAGGATTGATTCGCGCGATTGGCGCCTTGTTGACTGCGCTGGCCCTCTACAGCCTGCTGGGGTTTCTGATTTTGCCGGGCATTGCCCTGCGAGTGGCCAACCAGCAACTGGCCAATTACGCCACGGTGCCGGCGCATATCCAGCGCATCGAACTCAACCCGTTCAGCCTTGAGGTCACCTTGTGGGGCCTGGTTATTGGTGAACCGGGCAAAGAGCAGGTGGGCTTCGAACGCCTGTACGCCGACCTGCAAATCGACAGTCTGTGGACCAAAGCCCTGCATCTGGCGAACATCGAACTGGACAAGCCGAAGACCGAAATCCTCTTCGCCAAAGACGGCAAGCTCAATCTGCTTGGCCTGTTCAACGTGCCGGCCAGCGAACCGGTTCCGGCCGATCCCGACGCCAAACCGTTCCCGCTGCGCATCGACAACATCAAACTGGCCAGCGGCGTCGTGCACTTTCAGGACGTGCGTCCGAGCGAGCCGATCGAATTCCTTTACGACGACCTCAGCTTCGAACTGAAAAACCTCAGCACCCTGCCCGAAGACAGCGCCGACATGACCCTCGTCGCGATCGGCCCGGCCGGCGGACGAATCGACTGGAGCGGCAATTTCAGCCTGATCCCGTTCACCTCCGAAGGCACCCTGAAAGTCACCGACGGCAAGATGAAAGCCTTCTGGCCTTACGTGCGTGACTCGGTGCCTTTGGTACTCAACGACGGCGTGGTCAGCCTCAGCACCGAATACAAACTCAACCTGTCGAAAGAAACCGAACTGCTGCTGAACAACGTCAACGTCAGCATCGCGCCGTTCGCGATCAGCGCTCCGGATGGCCGCCCGCTGGCCAAGCTTGAGCGCCTCGACGTCAGCGACACCAGCATCGATCTGGCCAAGCAACACGTGGTGGTCGGCAAGATCCGCAGCCAGAAACTGGAAACCTGGGCCGCTCTCGAAGCTGACGGCCAGCTCGACTGGCAAAAACTGTTCGCCAGCCAACCGTCAAAACCCGCCGCCAAAGCCGCCGCCGAACCGGCCAGCACACCGGCCGCTGCCGATTCGCCGAAAGCTGAACCGACGGCGCCAAGCAAGCCATGGCAAGTGCTGCTCAAAGACGTGCAACTGCGCGACTACACCGTTCACCTCGCCGACCGTTCCGCCACGCCTGCGGTGGCGCTGGATATCACGCCGCTGAACATTGATCTGCAGGATTTCGACAGCCTCAACGGCTCGCCCTTCAAGGTCAAACTCGATAGCGGCGTCGGCAAATCAGGCAAGCTCAGCGCCGATGGCACGGTCAATCTGGCGCCGGTCAACGCCCAGCTCAATGTGAAAACCCAGGACATCGACCTGCGTGTCGCACAGTCCTACATCAACCCGTTTATTCGTCTGGAACTGCGCAGCGGCATGCTCGGCAGTGACCTCAAGGTCAACCTCAAGAGCACCGAGCCGCTGGCCCTCAGCGTGACCGGCCGCGCGCAGATCGATCAACTGCACACCCTCGACACCCTGAAAACCCGCGACTTCCTCAAGTGGCAGCAAGTGGTGGTCGAAGGCCTGAATTATCAGCACGGCGACAGCCTGTCGATCGACAAGGTCAACCTGTTCCAGCCGTACGCGCGCTTCATGATCAACGATGATCGCACCACCAACATCGACGATCTGCTGATCCCGCAACCGGCCGACAGTGGCGCGAAATCCACTGCGGCGAAACCGGCCAGCAAGGACAAGCCGCTGGGCATCCATATCGGCGGCATTGCGATCAATGACGGCTCGGCCAACTTCGCCGACTTCAGCCTGACGCCTAATTTCGCCACTGCGATCCAACAACTGAACGGTCAGATCGGCACCATCGACAGCCGTCAGGCGAAACCGGCCAGCGTCGACATCAAGGGCAAGGTCGACCGCTATGCACCGGTGACCATCAAGGGCGCGGTCAATCCCTTCGACCCGATGGCCAGCCTCGACATCGCCACCAGTTTCAAACGCGTCGAGCTGACCACGCTGACGCCGTATTCCGGCAAGTTCGCCGGTTACCGGATCCGCAAGGGCCGACTCAATCTCGACCTGCATTACTTGATCACCAAAGGCCAACTGAAAGCCGAGAACAAAGTGGTGGTCGAACAATTGCAGCTCGGTGAGAAGGTCGACAGCCCGGATGCCGTGAGCCTGCCGCTGAAACTGGCGATCGCGCTGCTCAAGGACGTCGACGGCAAAATCTCCATCGAATTGCCGGTGACCGGCGACCTCAACAACCCGCAATTCAGCGTGATGCCGATTGTCTGGCAGACCCTGCGCAACCTGATCGTCAAAGCCGCAGCGGCGCCGTTCAAGCTGATTGGCGGTTTGGTCAGCGGTGGCGGTTCCGAAGACCTTGGCACCGTGTCGTTCGCGCCGGGCTCCAGTGAGTTGAGCAAAGACGCCGAAGGCGCGCTGGTGAAACTGTCGCAAGCGCTGAAAGAACGCCCTGCCCTGCGTCTGGAAATCGAAGGCACCGCCGCGCAAAGCAGCGATGGCCCGCTGATCGCCGAACAGCGTCTGGAACGTGAATATCAGTACAACTACTACAAAATGCTCCAGCGCCGTGGCGATAAAGTCCCGGCTCAAGCATCTTTGATCGAAGTGCCGGAAGGCGAAAAAGGCCCGCTGCTCGAAGGCATTTATCGCACCCGTCTGAAAACCCAGCCGCCGGCTGAGTGGAAGGATCTGGGCAAGGAAGAACGCACGGCGAAAATGCGCGAAGGCGTGATCAAGTTCTGGAGTGGCAGCGACGTGTTGCTGCGTCAGTTGGGTCAGGATCGCGCCAGCAGCATCAAGGATTATCTGGTCGACAAAGGCCAACTGGCCGATGACCGCGTGTACTTCATCGACGCCAATCTCGGTCAGGCTGAAAGCGATGGTCGGGTGATCACACCGCTGCATCTGGACGCCGAATAATGACAGGCAAGTGGCTGGCGGCGATCGCCTTGACGCTGGCTGCCAGCCACGTCTGGGCGTCGGATACGTTGCGCTGCGGCAGCCAGTTGGTCAGCCTCGGCGACCGCGCCAGCGAAGTGCTGCAGAAGTGCGGCGAACCGGTTGGTCGCGATCCGCTGGGTTACAAGCGCAGCGCCAATCGGCGTGAAGAGTTTCAGGTCGAGGAATGGACGTACGGGCCGAACAACGGCATGTACCAATACCTGCGCTTTGAAGGCAACCGCCTGCGGCAGATCACCAGCAAACGCGGTAACTAAAACACATCAAAAGATCGCAGCCTTCGGCAGCTCCTACAGGGAAATGCATTCCAAAGTAGGAGCTGCCGAAGGCTGCGATCTTTTTTTGCGCCTGAAATAGAACGGGCCCCGACACAAGTGTCGGGGCCCGTAATGACCACATCCGTGTGGCCGTTCGCATGAACTCTAAAGGTGCGGCAGACGTATTGCTCGGCCCGCCTGTCGCGTCTTCTCCCGGTTCAGGCGAGAAGCCTTAGCCTTACTCGGCTTTCAGGCCGTCAGCGGAGACCGCTTTGACGCCTTTGATTTTCTTGGTGATCGCAACAGCGGTAGCTTTCTGCGATTCAGTCACAGCTACAGTCGACGACAGCGAAACGACGCCTTTGTTGGTTTCTACTTTGATGTCAGTGCCTGGGATGCCTTTTTCGGTAACCAGGTCGCTTTTGACTTTGGTGGTGATCCAGGTATCGGAAGTAGCTTCTTTAGCTTGGGTAACTTCACCAGCAGCCAAAGTCATTGGAGCAGTCTGAGTGGTTTGGGCGAATGCGCCGGAAGCCATGGTCAGGGTCAGCGCGGTAGCAGCAGCGGCAGTGATAGCGAACTTCTTCATACGAGTAACTCCTGTTTTTCTGGAAAGTCTGCTGCGTGTCTTGTCAGCAGGGTTGCCATATACATTGCGAACGCTGTGCCAACTTTTTCGACGACATAAAACCCTTATAAATCAATAGCTTAGCAAAAACATAAATTTCCGGATTCATGCAATTTGCATGACTTGCAGATTAATCGCATGCAAGTTGCGGTTTTTTGGAAAGTTCCTAAGACGCTGAAATTATTGAAGCTTTTATTTAGCCCCGGCCAAAGAAAATGCCCCGTAAACGGGGCATGTTTCAGTCGAAGGTCAATGTAGGATCGCTATTAAGTGCCGCTACCTGGGCAGCCTTTAGGCGCGTAGTCGGCGTTGACCGTCGATGCGCAACTCCAGACGCCTGCTGTCGAGCCAGTCCCGGACGAACGAGTCAGCGTGATCGTTTTGCCCAGCACCGGAGCCGGTGCGTTGGCCAGTGTGCAAACGATGCTGCCTGCCCCGGATGAGGCAGTACCTGACGCCTCTACTTTCCCGCAGTTAGTGGTGGTGAACGTAGTGCTGCCGGCGACTAGCGCAAGCGTTGGGTCAGTCCCTTGGTTAATCGTGTCTTCAAACGGAATCTTCAGCGCGCTGATTTCCGCCAGACCCGCCGTGACCTTCGCCCGCGCTTGATACTTGGTGTACTGCGGCAGGGCAATGGTCGCCAGAATCCCGATGATCGCCACTACGATCAGCAGTTCGATCAGCGTAAAACCTTGTTGTTTTTTCATAGACACGCTCCATGCATGAGTCGAAATCTCATGATCTGCAAGGGACGCAGCATAGCCCATGCCAACGCCCGCCAGACCCCGCACGCTGGGCGCACAGCGCTTGCGACGCCGTTTCCTACAACCTCTGACCGCACTATCTGACACTTTTTGTCACCTGCGCCCGGCATGTTTGGCGCTGCCGGTTGACTAGGCTATAAGTCATGAACGGCAAGCGTGCGGAATCCCCATGAATGACATCGCTCTGAGCGGTCTGGCCAAGCAATTGGTGCAGGCCGAACTGCTCACGGAAAAAAGCGCCCAACAAGCCTGGCAACAGGCCCAGCGCAATCGGCTATCGCTGGTCAGCTACCTGGTGCAGAACAAACTGGTGAAGAGCTGGCAGGTCGCCGAGATCGCTTCGGAACACTTCGGCATGGCGTTCCTCGACCTCAATTGTCTGGACAAGGAAACCCAGCCCAAAGGCCTGGTCAGCGAAAAACTGGTGCGCCAGCATCACGCCCTGCCCTTGTGGCGGCGTGGCAACAAACTGTTCGTGGGCATTTCCGACCCGAGCAATCATCAGGCGATCAACGACATTCAGTTCAGCACCGGGCTGAACACCGAAGCCATTCTGGTGGAGGACGACAAGCTCACCGATGCCATCGAAAAATTCTTCGACACCCACGCATCGGGGCTCGAAGACATGGCCGACGTCGACCTCGACGGCCTCGATGTCGAGGCCATCGACGATGCTAAACAGGAGAGCATGGGCCCGGATGCCGACGATGCGCCGGTGGTGCGTTTCGTGCACAAGATGCTGCTCGACGCGATCAAAAGCGGCTCGTCCGACCTGCACTTCGAACCCTACGAAAAAAACTACCGCGTGCGTGTGCGCACCGACGGCATTCTGCGCGAAGTGGCGAAACCACCGATCCAGTTGGCCGGGCGCATCGCCGCGCGCCTGAAAGTCATGGCCAGCCTCGACATCTCCGAGCGGCGCAAACCGCAGGACGGGCGGATCAAGATGCGCCTGTCGAAGAGCAAGTCGATCGACTTCCGCGTCAACACGCTGCCGACCCTGTGGGGCGAAAAAGTGGTGATCCGGATTCTCGACCCGTCCAGCGCACAGATCGGTATCGATGCGCTCGGCTACGAGCCGGCGCAAAAAGACTTGTACATGGCCGCACTCAAGCAGCCACAGGGGATGATTCTGGTCACCGGCCCTACCGGTTCGGGGAAAACCGTGTCGCTGTATACCGGGCTGAATATCCTCAACACCGTCGACATCAATATCTCCACCGCTGAAGACCCGGTGGAGATCAACATGGAAGGCATCAATCAGGTCAACGTCAATCCGCGCCAAGGCCTCGACTTCGCTCAGGCATTGCGCTCGTTTCTACGTCAGGATCCGGACGTGATCATGGTCGGTGAGATCCGCGATCTGGAGACCGCCGAGATCGCGATCAAAGCCGCGCAGACCGGTCACCTGGTGCTCTCGACCCTGCACACCAACAGCGCCGCGGAAACCCTCACGCGTCTGCACAACATGGGCATTCCCGGCTTCAACATCGCCACGTCGGTGAGCCTGATCATTGCCCAACGCTTGGCGCGCAAATTGTGCAGCCACTGCAAGAAACCCATCGAGATCCCCCGTGAAACCCTGATCAAGGAAGGTTTCCCCGAGGAACGCATCGGTCATTTCACGATCTACGAGCCGGTCGGTTGCGATCATTGCAACGGCGGGTATAAAGGCCGCGTGGGGATTTATGAAGTGGTGAAAAACACACCCGAGCTGCAACGGTTGATCATGGCCGAAGGCAACTCACTGGAAATCGATATTCAAATGCGCCGCGACGGCTTCGATGACCTGCGCACTTCGGGTCTGCACAAGGCCATGCAAGGCATTACCAGCCTTGAAGAAATCAATCGGGTCACCAAGGACTGAACATGGCGGTCAAGGCAGCGAAAATCAGCATCTATGCCTGGGAAGGCACGGATCGCAAAGGCAGCAAAGTCACCGGCGAGTTGAGCGGGCAGAATCCGGCGCTGGTCAAGGCGCAGCTGCGCAAACAAGGGATCAACCCGGGCAAGGTGCGCAAAAAATCCGTGTCGTGGCTGAGTCTGGGCAAACGCATCAAGGCGCAGGACATCGCCCTGTTCACCCGGCAAATGGCAACGATGATGAAGGCCGGCGTGCCGCTGTTGCAGTCGTTCGACATCATTGGCGAAGGCTTCGATAACCCGGCCATGCGCAAACTGGTCGACGAGGTGAAGCAGGAAGTTGCTGCCGGTAACAGCTTCGCCGCCGCGTTGCGCAAGAAGCCGCAGTATTTCGACGAGTTGTATTGCAACCTGGTCGACGCCGGCGAGCAGTCCGGTGCGCTCGACACCTTGCTGGAGCGCGTCGCGACCTATAAGGAAAAAAGCGAAGCGCTTAAAGCCAAGATCAAGAAAGCCATGACCTACCCGACCGCCGTGGTGCTGGTCGCTGCGGTGGTCACCGGGATTCTGCTGGTGAAAGTGGTGCCGCAATTTCAGTCAGTGTTCTCCGGTTTCGGTGCTGAGCTGCCGCCCTTCACTCTGATGGTGATCAGCCTTTCAGAATTCATGCAGCAATGGTGGTGGGCGATTCTCGGCTTACTGATCGCGGCGTTTTTCGGCACCCGTCATGCGCTGAAAAAATCTCAGGCGTTGCGTGATCGGCGCGATACCTGGCTACTGAAACTGCCGCTGGTGGGCACGATGATGTACAAGTCCGCCGTCGCGCGTTTCGCCCGAACGCTGTCGACAACATTTGCCGCCGGCGTGCCACTGGTTGAAGCGCTGGACTCGGTGGCTGGCGCCGCCGGCAACGTGGTGTTCAAGCGCGCGATTCTGCGTATTCGTCAGGATGTTTCCACCGGCATGCAGCTGAATTTCTCAATGCGCACCACAGGCATTTTTCCCAACATGGCCGTACAGATGACTGCGATTGGTGAAGAGTCCGGTGCACTCGACGAGATGCTCGACAAGGTTGCGGGTTTCTATGAAGAGGAAGTCGACAACATGGTCGACAACCTCACCAGCCTGATGGAGCCGTTCATCATGGTGGTGCTCGGGGTGATTGTTGGCGGTCTGGTGGTGGCGATGTACTTACCGATCTTTCAACTCGGCTCAGCGATCTGATATGCCCATCGACGAACTCTTTGCCCTGTATCCGCTGGCCTTTGTCATCACCGCGCTGTTGCTCGGGCTGGTGGTCGGCAGCTTCCTCAACGTGCTGATCTGGCGTCTGCCGAAGATGCTTGAACGCGATTGGCGCCAGCAGGCCCAGGACGTCCTCGGCCTGCCCGGCGAAACGCCGCTGCCCACTTACAACCTGATGCTGCCGCACTCGCAATGCCCGCATTGCGCGCATCGAATTCGGGCGTGGGAAAATATTCCGCTGCTCAGTTACCTGTGGCTGCGCGGCCGCTGTTCCGCGTGTGCAGCGCCGATCAGCAAACGCTATCCGCTGACCGAACTGGCCTGCGGCCTGCTCTCGGCATTTATCGCCTGGCACTTCGGCTTTGGCTGGCAGGCGTGTCTGCTGATCTTCCTGACCTGGGGTCTGTTGGCGATGAGCCTGATCGACACCGAACATCAATTGCTGCCCGATGTGTTGGTGCTGCCCTTGTTGTGGCTGGGGTTGATCGTCAACAGTTTCGGCTTGTTCGTGCCATTGCACGCTGCGCTGTGGGGCGCGGTGGCTGGTTATCTGCTGCTGTGGTCGGTGTTCTGGCTGTTCAAATTGCTCACCGGCAAGGACGGCATCGGCCACGGTGATTTCAAGTTATTGGCGCTACTCGGCGCGTGGGGCGGATGGCAGATTCTGCCGCTGACCATTCTGTTGTCATCGCTGGTCGGCGCGATCATCGGCGTGATTTTGCTGCGCCTGCGCCAGCAGGAAACCTCGACGCCGATCCCCTTCGGCCCCTATCTGGCAATTGCCGGCTGGATTGCCTTGCTCTGGGGTGGTCAAATAACCGACTTCTATTGGCAGTTTGTCGGTTTGAAATGAATACCCCTGTGGAAAAACCCTGGATTCTCGGCCTGACCGGCGGCATCGGCAGCGGCAAAAGTGCCGCTGCCCAGCACTTTATCGACCTCGGCATTCATGTCGTCGACGCGGATCACGCCGCGCGCTGGGTGGTCGAACCGGGCCGGCCGGCGCTGGCCAAGATTGCCGAGCATTTCGGCCCCGGCGTGTTACAAGCGGACGGCACGCTGGATCGTGCGGCCCTGCGCAAACTGATCTTCGAGATTCCAGAACAGCGGCGCTGGCTCGAAGCCTTGCTGCATCCGTTGATCGGCGAGGAAATCGCTCATCATCTGGCGCTGGCAAAATCGCCTTATGCCATTCTGGTGTCGCCGCTGTTGATCGAATCCGGGCAATACGCGATGACCCAGCGAATCCTGGTGATCGATGCCCCGCAACAATTGCAGATCGAACGCACCTTGCAGCGTGACCAGACCAGCGAACAGCAGGTTCAGGCGATCCTCAAGGCCCAGTCGAGCCGTGAAGACCGCGTGAGCCGCGCCGACGACGTGGTGGTCAACGACCGCGACCTCGCCTGGCTGCACAGCGAAGTCGAGCGTCTGCATCACTTTTACCTGACTTTATCCGGAGGCCAAGCATGAGCCAGATTCCTACCGTTGAATGCCCAACCTGCGGCGCACCCGTCGAATTCACCCCTGAAAGCGAATTTCGTCCGTTCTGCTCCGCGCGCTGCAAACTGATCGACCTCGGCGCCTGGGCGTCGGAAGAACACAAGATTCCGGTCGCGCCAGACGCTGAAGACGAACTGTTTTCCGGCGATTTCGATCCTCGTCACTGATCGCGATGAGGGCAGATCGGCTGGGGATCAACGCTTGGGATCGTCGTCCTTCCACGGCGCCGAAAGGTAGCGTGTGCGGTTGAAGGTCTCCAGCCATTCCGGGCTGAAGACCACCAGCGCGCTGATGACCATGCCGTTGATAAACGCCTCGGGGAAAATGATCAGCCACAGGTAACCGATGAAATCTTCCAGCCATTCCGGCATGGCGAAGACGCCGTCGTACCACAGCAGCGTCAGACTCAGCAGCAGGCAAAACAACGCCGACAGCGCAGCAGCCAGAAACCCTGAACAGAAGATATACACGAAGGGATTACGCGGTTGTGCCCGCTCGACCAGAATTGCCACGCACTCGGTGATCAGCACCGGCAGCAGAATAAACAGCGAGCCGTTGACCCCCATCGCCGCGAGATCCTGACGCCCGAGCAACACCAGACCGATTTGTGCGACCAGCCCGCCTACAATCGCCAGTGGCCAGTCGAGCAGCAAGGTGACTGCGGTCATGCCGATAAAGTGATACGACACGCCGGTGTCGAAATCCCTGCGCACCAGCCACAACAGAAATAACGCGAACACCGTGCCGAACAGCAAATGCTGACGGCGGCTGTCGCTGAACAACTCGACCCACGGCGCACGCACAATCGCCCAGAGCAGCATCGGCAGATAAATCAGCCAGCCGAGCGTCAGGCTTGCCGTCGACAGCAGTTCAGCTCCAATCATGACTCCCTCACCTTTCTGCGCACATCCCCCCGTAGGACCTGCCGCAGGCTGCGATCTTTTGATCTTGTTCTTTTTACAGTCAAAAGATCGCAGCCTTCGGCAGCTCCTACAAGGGCGAGGTGAACGGGCGGTTCAAGCAAAGCTTTCTGCTTGTCGCATTTGAACGCTAAGCTTGGGCCTATGGATGACTCAGATTATTTACGCCTGCTGACCATCGCGGCCGAGCAAGCCAACGCGTTCCTGTCCAATGCCCGCAAATGGGAGCGTGAGCGTTGGGTCTGCCAGCGCCTGCTGCAAGGCTTGAACATCCCCTATCGCGCCGACGAGTTCGCCCCGGCCGGTGAACCGCCGGACGTATTGTTTCGTGATGCCAATTTCGAAGTGTTCTTCGTTCTTGATGAAGGCCGTCGCCTCAACGATGAATGGCGCGACGAACTGCAGCGTCGGCGCAGCGCTTTTTCGCTCAGCCAACTGGTGCGCCGTGAGGCCAAGCCCAAACGGATTCCGGCCAATGAATTCCTTATGCGACTGGCGCCGACTTTGCGTAAAAAAGCCCACAACTACAAAGAACGCGGCATGGATCTGGGTGAGCTGGACATCATTGCCTTTGCCAGCCTCAAGCGCGAAGTGCTCGACTTGAACAGCCACTTCCCGCCGCCCACCGAGTATCTGCGTCAGGGCTGGCGCTCGCTGTCGCTGGTCGGCCCGACCTTCGCCCGCGTACTGTTCGCCCATCCTGATGCGCCGGATTTTCTGCGCAGCAACCTTGGTCGCAGTATTGTTTTTGATGTGGGGATCAGCCTGTGACGCCGCTTCAGCAGTTGATCGCCGATGTGCCGCAAACCGGACGTGTGCGCTGGATCGGCGTGCGCCCCGAATCCCGTGGGCCTATGATCGAGCTGGATGCCGTCGAGGCACGACTTGAGGCCGGGCTGACCGGCGATCATGCACGCCCCGGTGTGCGTAATGCGCGGCAGGTGACGCTGATTCAGTGGGAGCATCTGGCGGTGATCAATGCATTGATGGGCCGCCCCGACGATCAACCGGTCAAGCCTGAAGATCTGCGGCGCAATCTCGTTATCAGCGGTATCAATTTGTTTAGCCTGAAAGGTCGGCGCTTTCGCATCGGTCAGGCCATCTTCGAAACCACCTGTTGGTGTCAGCCTTGTGCACGCCTGCAAAACAACCTCGGCCCCGGCACCTTTCAAGCGGTGCGCGGGCATGGCGGAATTACCGCGCGGGTGTTACAAAGCGGGATCATTCGCCTCGATGATGGCGTGTCTGTCGAGCCGGTTCCGGACAGCGGCTATGCTGCGTTCAACCCCGGATAAAAACCGCTGTAGCTTCTGCCCATTCAGCAACGTCTACCTGACGAGGCATTTATGACCAGCCGCCTGAACCCCGAAGACCAGAAACATGTCGAAGAGTACCTGCAACTGTCCCAACACCGAGTCGAGCGCCGGCCTTTCCGGCCGTGGATGCTCCTGGTGCTGGTGCTGGCAGTGACCATTGGTCTGGGCCTGTTGAGCCGATTTATCAGTTACCTGACGCTATGAGCAGCTTGGCGCTCGCTTGGGTAACCGCACCGATTTCCTTTAAAAACCTTGCGAGTTATCCCTATGTCCCATCGTATTGTTATTGTCGGCGGCGGCGCCGGCGGTCTGGAGTTGGCTACCCGTCTGGGTAAGACTCTGGGCAAACGCGGCACCGCCAGCGTGATGCTGGTCGACGCCAACCTGACGCACATCTGGAAGCCGTTGCTGCACGAAGTGGCCGCCGGCTCGCTGAACTCCTCCGAAGACGAACTCAACTATGTTGCCCAGGCCAAATGGAACCACTTCGAGTTTCAGCTGGGTCGCATGAGCGGGCTCGATCGCGCGCAGAAGAAAATCCAGCTGGCCGCGACTTACGACGAAAACGGCGTCGAACTGGTGCCGGCGCGAGAAGTGCAGTACGACTCGCTGGTCATCAGCGTCGGCAGCACCACCAACGATTTCGGCACTCAGGGCGCGGCGCAGCACTGCCTGTTCCTCGATACCCGCAAACAGGCCGAGCGTTTCCATCAGCAACTGCTTAACCACTATCTGCGTGCGCATGCCGGGCAAACTGATGTGGTCGAGCAGATCAGCGTGGCGATCGTGGGTGCTGGCGCAACTGGGGTCGAGCTGGCCGCTGAACTGCACAACGCGGCGCATGAACTGGCGGCGTATGGGCTGGATCGGATCAAACCGGAAAACATGCACATCACCCTGATCGAAGCCGGGCCACGGGTGCTGCCTGCCCTGCCGGAGCGCATCAGCGGGCCGGTGCACAAGACCCTGGAGAAACTCGGGGTCAATGTGATGACCAACGCGTCGGTCAGCGAAGTGACGGCTGACAGCCTGATCACTGCCGACGGCAACGAGATCAAGGCCAGTCTGAAAGTCTGGGCCGCCGGGATTCGCGCGCCGGGTTTCCTCAAGGACATCGATGGTCTGGAAACCAATCGCATCAATCAGCTGCAAGTGCTGCCGACGCTGCAAACCACCCGCGATGAAAACATCTTCGCCTTCGGTGACTGCGCGGCCTGCCCACAACCGGGATCGGATCGCAACGTACCGCCGCGTGCTCAAGCGGCGCACCAACAGGCGTCGTTGCTGGCCAAATCGCTGAAGCTGCGCATCGAAGGCAAAACCCTGCCGGAGTACAAGTACACCGACTACGGCTCGCTGATCTCGCTGTCGCGTTTCTCGGCTGTGGGTAACTTGATGGGCAACCTGACAGGCAGCGTGATGCTCGAAGGCTGGCTGGCGCGGATGTTTTACGTCTCGCTCTACCGCATGCACCAGATGGCGCTGTACGGGCCGTTCCGCACGGCGATGCTGATGCTGGGCAGCAAGATTGGTCGCGGCACGGAGCCACGCCTGAAGCTGCATTGATGATCTAAAAACTGTGGGAGTGAGCCTGCTCGCGAAAGCGATGTGTCAGTCGACATTGATTTCGACTGTGCTACCGCCATCGCCAGCAGGCTGGCTCCCACTTTTTTTTGCGCTGCCCATAAAACCGCCAGACAACCGCAATCAATGTAGGAGCTGCCAAAGGCTGCGATCTTTTGATCTCGCTCTGATCGGCCTGGGTTCACAGGACTTGACGCAGCAGAGCTTTGAACTGCTGTAACCCTTAAAAGCCAAAGATCGCAGCCTGCGGCAGCTCCTACAGTGGATCTGGGTTACACACAGACAATTCTTCTCCTCGAGATTGCTGAAGGTGGCTGAGGTTTTTCGCGGACAAAAAAAATCCCCGTATCTTTCGATACGAGGATTTTTAATATGGTCGGGGTAAGGGGATTCGAACTCCTGACATCCTGCTCCCAAAGCAGGCGCGCTACCGGACTGCGCTATACCCCGGCTTGAAATTGGCTCCGTGACCAGGACTCGAACCTGGGACCCAATGATTAACAGTCATTTGCTCTACCGACTGAGCTATCACGGAACTACATATTTCAATTTACAACGGTGAAACTTACTGCTTCCAGTCACTCGTTCGCATCGCTGCGTTCGTGTGTCTGAGGCGCGCTATTCTACAACCTAGAACACCTCTGTCAACCCCCTAAATTGCTTTCAAGTTAATGATTTGCAACTTATTTCAGATTTCAGCTCAGTGAGTTGAAACCGTCTTGGCGACTGACTGCGGGGCGCACTTTACAAGCCTTTTCCTTTGAGTTCAACAGCCTAACGAAAAAAAAGGCCCCACAATGTGGGGCCTGCCAATTTTCATTGGCGTTTGGACTTAGTTGAAAACGATTTCGTCGTTCTCAACCACGCCGGTTGCCGTGTCACCTGGCAGGAAATGCCCCGACAGGATCAACTGCGCCAACGGGTTTTCGATCCAGCGCTGGATCGCACGTTTCAACGGACGTGCGCCATAGACCGGGTCGTAGCCCACCGCAATCAGCTTATCCATCGCTTCCGGGCTCAGTTCCAGCTTCAGCTCACGCTCAGCCAGGCGAGTACGCAGGCGACCCAGCTGGATCTCGGTGATGCCCGCGATCTGATCCCGCGCCAGAGGCTCGAAGATCACCACTTCGTCGACCCGGTTGATGAACTCCGGACGGAAGTGCGACGTCAGCGCGTCCATCACTGCTGCGCGCTGTCCCTCACGATCACCGACCAGTTCCTGGATCTGGACCGACCCCAGGTTCGAGGTCATCACGATCACCGTGTTGCGGAAGTCAACGGTACGGCCGTGGCTGTCGGTCAGGCGACCATCCTCAAGCACTTGCAGGAGGATGTTGAACACATCCGGGTGCGCCTTCTCGACTTCGTCCAGCAGGATCACCGAATAAGGCTTGCGACGCACAGCCTCGGTCAGGTAACCGCCCTCTTCGTAGCCGACATATCCTGGTGGCGCACCGATCAAGCGAGCCACGGAATGTTTCTCCATGAACTCGGACATGTCGATCCGCACCATCGCCTCTTCAGTATCAAAGAGGAATTCGGCCAGCGCCTTGCACAGCTCGGTTTTACCGACACCGGTCGGGCCGAGGAACATGAACGAGCCGCTTGGACGATTCGGGTCAGACAACCCGGCTCGTGACCGTCGCACGGCGTTGGCCACGGCGACCACTGCTTCTTCCTGACCAATCACCCGTTTGTGCAACAGGCTTTCCATCTTCATCAACTTGTCGCGCTCGCCTTCGAGCATTTTCGACACGGGGATGCCGGTCCATTTCGACACAACCTCAGCGATCTCTTCCTCAGTCACCTTGCTGCGCAGCAACTGGTTTTCGCTCTTGCCGTGCTGATCGACCATTTGCAGGCTGCGTTCCAGATCCGGGATTACCCCGTACTGCAACTCCGCCATGCGGTTCAGGTCGCCTTTACGGCGTGCCGCTTCCAGTTCCTGACGCGACTGTTCGATCTTCTGCTGAATCTGTGCAGAACCCTGTACCTCGGCTTTTTCCGAATTCCAGATTTCCTCCAGATCGGAATACTCGCGTTCGAGGCGGACGATTTCTTCCTGGAGTTTCTCCAGACGTTTCATCGCCGCTTCGTCGCTTTCTTTCTTCAGTGCCTGCGATTCCACCTTCAACTGAATCAGGCGACGTTCCAGACGATCGAGCACTTCCGGCTTGGAATCGATTTCCATGCGGATACGGCTCGCGGCCTCGTCGATCAAGTCGATGGCCTTGTCCGGTAACTGCCGGTCAGTGATGTAGCGATGGCTGAGCTTCGCCGCCGCGATGATCGCGCCGTCGGTGATCGCCACCTTGTGGTGAACCTCGTAACGCTCTTTAAGGCCGCGCAGGATCGCGATGGTGTCTTCTTCGCTCGGCTCATCCACCAGGACTTTCTGGAAGCGTCGTTCGAGCGCCGCGTCCTTCTCTATATATTGGCGGTACTCGTTAAGCGTGGTCGCGCCAACGCAGTGCAACTCACCGCGAGCCAGTGCTGGCTTGAGCATGTTGCCGGCGTCCATCGAGCCTTCGCCCTTACCGGCGCCGACCATGGTGTGCAATTCGTCGATGAACAGAATGATCTGCCCTTCCTGCTTCGACAGCTCGTTGAGCAGCGATTTCAGGCGTTCTTCGAACTCACCGCGATACTTGGCACCGGCGATCAGCGCGCCCATGTCCAGCGAGAGCAGACGTTTGCCTTTAAGGCCGTCCGGCACTTCGCCGTTGATGATGCGCTGGGCCAGACCTTCGGCGATCGCGGTTTTACCCACGCCAGGTTCACCGATCAGCACCGGGTTGTTCTTGGTGCGGCGTTGCAGTACCTGAATGGTGCGACGGATTTCGTCATCACGGCCAATCACCGGATCGAGCTTGCCGTCTTCGGCACGCTTGGTCAGATCGACGGTGTATTTATCCAGCGCCTGACGCGACTCCTCGTGGTTGGCGTCATTCACCGCTTCACCGCCACGCAGGTTAGTGATGGCGTTTTCCAGAGCTTTTTTGCTCACGCCCTGGCCGAGCAGCAACTTGCCGAGCTTGCTGTTCTCGTCCATTGCCGCGAGCAACACCAGTTCGCTGGAAATGAACTGGTCGCCCTTCTGCTGCGCCAGACGATCAGCCTGATTGAGCAGGCGTGCCAGATCCTGCGACATGTTGACGTCGCCAGTCGGGTTCTGGATTTTCGGCAATTGGTCGAGCTCTTTGGTCAGCTCTTTGCGCAAGCTGTTGACGTCGAAGCCTACCTGCATCAGCAGAGGTTTGATCGAACCACCCTGCTGTTCAAGCATGGCTTGCATCAAGTGCGCCGGCTCAATCGCCGGATGATCGTGGCCGACTGCCAACGACTGGGCGTCGGACAAGGCCAACTGTAATTTACTGGTTAAACGGTCTATTCGCATAAGTCACCTTCCTTTTGAGCAGGCCGGACCTAAGAAACCATCCTGAATAAAGAAACCTGCCAGATACCCCTATAGATGCGGTCGATTCTGGAAGATTCAAGCGTCAGAGAGTTGATGCAGATCAGACAGTCTAGCGGGTGAGCCAAACTAAGGAGGCGAAGCGTCCGGTGCGCGAAGCACGGCGATAGGAGAAGAAGCGCGGATCGGTCACGGTGCAGAAACCGCCACCATAAACAGCTGTGACTCCACGGGCTGCCAGACGCAGGCGCGCCAGCAGATAGATGTCCGCCATGAACTTGCCGGCATTGGCGCTCGGCACGAAGGCGTTTGCCGCTTCCGGCAACTGACTGATGAAGACTTCACGAACTTCCGGGCCGACTTCAAAGGCTTTCGGGCCAATCGCCGGGCCGAGCCAGACCAGAACGTCGTTAGCCGGAATATCGAGGCTATCGAGCGTCGCTTCAAGGACACCCGCCGCGAGACCACGCCAACCGGCATGGGCCGCCGCCACGCGAGTGCCAGCGCGATCGCAGAACAATGCCGGCAAGCAATCCGCCGTCATCGCCGCGCAGGCAATACCGGGCGTTGCCGTCCAGCTCGCATCAGCGGTCGCAACAATGCCCGGATCAGCATGCGCCACGGTAATCCCGTGAACTTGCTGCAACCAGGCAGGCTGTATAGAGAAGTGTTCGGTGAGACGGCGACGGTTTTCGGCAACGGCCTCAGGACGATCATCAACATGATCGCCCAGATTGAGGCTGTCGAACGGCGCCTCGCTGACACCGCCCTCGCGGGTGGTGACGCAGGCTTTGACGCTGGCCGGCGCGGGCCAGTCCGGCGTCAGCCAGTTCATCCGATGAAGGCCTCGCGATCCTGCTTGAGCAGGGTCAGCAGCCAGACGAAATCTTCTGGCAGCGGCGACTCCCAGCTCATGCGTTCACCGGTCGTCGGATGATCCAGCTCAAGGAAGCGCGCGTGCAGGGCCTGACGCGGGAAATGCTTGAGCGATTCCACCATCGTCGGGTTGGCCGCTGGCGGAATGCGGAAACGACCGCCGTACGCCGGATCGCCGACCAACGGGAAGTTGATGTGCGACATATGTACGCGAATCTGGTGAGTACGACCGGTTTCCAGTTTTACCCGTACGTGGGTATGGGAACGGAAGCGCTCCAGCACGCGGTAGTGGCTGACGGCAGGCTTGCCGCCTTCCATCACCGCCATGCGCTGGCGCTGCTGGCCATGGCGACCGATCGGGGCGTTGATCTTGCCACCGGCCGTTACCACGCCAATCACGATGCACTCATAGATGCGGCTGACGCTGCGACTCTGCAATTGAGTAACAAGCTTTGTCTGCGCCTGAATGGTCTTGGCCACCACCATCAAACCGGTGGTGTCCTTGTCCAGACGATGCACGATACCGGCGCGCGGGACATTGATGATGTCCGGCACATGGTGCAGCAAGGCGTTGAGCAGCGTGCCATCGGCGTGACCGGCAGCCGGGTGCACCACCAGGCCCGCAGGCTTGTTGATCACCAGAATGTCGTCGTCTTCATAGACGATGTCGAGCTCGATGTCCTGGGCGATCCACTCGCCCTGGGCTTCCTGCTCTGCAGTCAGCTCAAGGATGGCACCGCCGTGCACGATGTCGCGAGGGCGGATGACCGCCCCGTCCACAGTCAGGCGACCTTCTTTGATCCAGGCGGAAAGGCGCGAGCGAGAGTGCTCAGCGAAGAGTTGGGCAGCGACTTGATCGAGGCGTTGGCCGCCCAATTCGGACGGCACCTCTGCGCGAAGTTCAATTTTATCGGACATGCTCTGACTGTGCGTCGGCACAGCTTTTGGTTTCGGCTGCGCGCTTGTGGTTAAATACGGCGTCTTTTGCCCCGAGGCTTTTCAACGGGGCGCTCATCATAACAGGACGGCCCCGCCCAAGACAGCGGCCGTCATAGGGACGCAAGCCGCCATGCAAGTGAAACACCTGCTGCTGATCGCCATCCTCGCATTGACCGCTGCTTGCTCATCGAAGGAAGTCGTAGACGAAAACCTCAGCGAAGCCGAGCTGTATCAGCAGGCTCAGACTGACCTGGACAACAACAGCTACACCAGCGCCACAGCCAAGCTGAAGGCTCTGGAGTCGCGTTATCCGTTCGGTCGCTACGCCGATCAGGCACAGCTGGAGCTGATCTACGCCAACTATAAGAACGCCGAGCCGGAAGCTGCAAAATCCGCCGCCGAGCGTTTTATTCGTTTGCATCCGCAGCACCCGAACGTGGATTACGCGTATTACCTCAAAGGTCTGACTTCTTTCGACCAGGACGTCGGCCTGCTGGCGCGCTTCCTGCCGCTGGACATGACCAAGCGTGACCCGGGCGCTGCCCGCGACTCGTACAACGAGTTCGCCCAGCTGACCAGCCGCTACCCGAACAGCCGCTACGCGCCGGACGCCAAGCAGCGCATGATTTATCTGCGCAACCTGCTGGCAGCCTACGAAATCCACGTGGCCGACTACTACCTGACCCGTCAGGCTTATGTAGCCGCTGCCAACCGTGGTCGTTACGTGGTGGAAAACTTCCAGGAAACCCCATCGGTCGGTGACGGCCTGGCGGTGATGACCGAGGCTTACCAGCGTCTGCACCTGGACGAACTGGCCAATACCAGCCTGGAAACCCTGAAGCTCAACTACCCGAACCACCCTAGCCTGCAAGACGGCCAGTTCGTGCCTTCGGTGGCTGAAGCGGACAACCGTTCGTTCCTGAGCAAGGCGACCCTCGGTCTGATCGAGTCGCGTCCACCGCTGCCGCCGGGCGAAACCCGCGCCAACCAGGACGTGCAGAAGCAGTACCAGGACGCGAAAGATGCGATCCCGAACGAGCTGAAGCCTAAAGACGAAAACGGCGACGTGATCGAAGAGCCGGAGCCAGAGTCGAGCGACACTGACCGTTCGTGGTTCAGCTACATGACCTTCGGCGTGTTCGACTGATCACACCGGATGGACAAAAAAAGGGAGATCTCAGGATCTCCCTTTTTTATTGCCGCGCGTTAATAGGCTGTGCGCTTGTCGGGAGCTTGGCTAAACTGCCGGATCATTAGTCGGAAAGCCGCTCATCATGCTTCGTATATTGTTCTGGATCGTCCTGATTTTCGCCGCTGTCTGGCTGTGGCGTAAATTCAAGGCGCCCGCCGCCAATCAATCCAATCGCGCCCCTCGCGAACAGGACGCCGCGCCGATGGTGCGTTGCGCCCACTGCGGCGTGCACCTGCCGCGCGACCGTGCATTGAGCGTTCAACAACAGTGGTATTGCAGCCAGGCTCACCTTGAGCAAGGCCCGGGCCCCCGTGATCGCTGAGGCCAACGCCGACAGCAAACAGGCTCAGCGCCTGCTGCGCCTTTATCACCTCTACCGTTTAAGCGTCGGCATCATGCTGGTGCTGCTGATCTCCAGCAATATGGACAACCGCCTGCTGACGTCGATTGACGACGATTTGCTGCGCAGCGGCAGTTGGCTGTACCTGGTGCTGAACATCCTGCTGGTGGTGTTCCTCGAAAGCACCCGGCGCCCGGCGCAGTTGTTCAGCCTCGCGCTGGTCGACGTGTTGCTGCTGTGCGGTTTGTTCTACGCCGCTGGCGGGGTTGCCAGCGCCATCGGCAACTTGCTGATCGTTTCTGTGGCGATCAGCAACACCCTGCTGCGCAGACGCATCGGTTTACTGATTGCCGCCATTGGCGCGCTCGGCATTGTCGGCTCGAGCTTCCTGCTGAGTTTCAGCCATCCCCTCAGCGCCAACGAATACCTGCAGGCCGGCACGCTTGGAGCGTTGTGCTTTGCCGCTGCTTTGCTGGTGCAAGGCTTGATCCGTCGCCTAGAGGTCAGCGAGACCCTGGCCGAACAACGCGCCAGCGAAGTCGTCGGACTTGAGGCGCTCAATGCGCTGATCCTGCAACGCATGCGCACCGGCATTTTGGTGCTCGACGAACAACGCCGCGTGCAACTGGCCAATCACAGCGCGCAGACCTTGCTGGCGCGCACACACCTTCAGGGCCATTTGATCGACGACTATTCGCCCGCCCTCGTCGATCGCCTGCAACTGTGGCTGAACAACCCGACCTTGCGCCCACAAAGCCTGAAGATTCCCGGTAACGGTCTGGAGTTGCAGCCGAGTTTTATCGCTCTCGAACAGAGCCCGAACCAGCAAACCCTGGTGTTTCTCGAAGACCTCGCGCAAATCGCTCAACAAGCGCAGCAACTCAAACTCGCCGCGCTCGGGCGACTGACCGCCGGCATCTCCCACGAAATCCGCAATCCATTGGGCGCCATCAGCCATGCCGCGCAGCTATTGGGTGAATCCGAGGAACTCGATGGCGCCGACCGGCGTCTGACGCAGATCATTCAAGATCACTCCAAACGCATGAATCGAGTCATCGAAAACGTCCTGCAACTGTCCCGCCGCCAGCAAAGCGCACCGCAACGGCTGGATCTCAAGCCGTGGCTGGAAAACTTCGTCAACGAAAGCCGCGAGCAGGCCAATGAACAGCAACAGATTCATCTGCGGATCAATTCTGGGGATTTCACCACGCTGATGGATCCTGCGCAGCTCACGCAAATTCTCGACAATCTGCTGCGTAATGGCTGGCGCCACAGCGCCCTGCTGCACGAGCAGGCCGAGGTCTGGCTGGCGTTGTTTGTCGACACCGAAAGCCAACTGGCAGTGCTCGAAGTGCAGGACAACGGCCCCGGCGTGCCCGTCGATGAGCAGGCGCATCTGTTCGAACCGTTCTTCACCACCAGCAGCCAGGGCACCGGCCTTGGGCTTTATCTGTCCCGTGAGCTGTGCGAAAGCAACCAAGCGCGCCTAGACTTCAAACCACGCCAAGGCGGCGGCTGCTTTCGCATCACCTTTGCTCACGGACGGAAACAAAGTTGAACACGAGCCCACGGCAAAAAATTCTCATCGTCGACGACGAACCGGATATCCGCGAACTCCTGGAAATCACCCTGGGACGGATGAAACTCGACACCTTCAGCGCGCGCAATCTGGCTGAAGCCCAAGCGCTGTTACAGCGCGAGCAATTCGATCTGTGTCTGACCGACATGCGCCTGCCCGACGGCACGGGGCTGGATCTGGTACAGCACATTCAACAACGTTATCCACAACTGCCGGTGGCGATGATCACCGCTTACGGCAGCCTTGAAACGGCGATCAATGCGCTGAAGGCCGGGGCGTTCGACTTCCTCACCAAACCGGTGGATCTCACCCGCTTGCGCGAACTGGTCGCCACCGCGCTGCGCATGCCGGTGGCGGGCGCCGTGTGCACGTCGATTGATCGACGTTTGCTCGGTGACTCCCTGCCGATGCGTAGCTTGCGCAAGCAAATCGACAAACTCGCCCGCAGTCAGGCGCCGGTGTACATCAGCGGTGAGTCCGGCAGCGGTAAAGAACTGGTCGCACGACTGATCCACGAACAAGGGCCACGCGCGAGTCAGCCGTTTGTACCGGTGAACTGCGGGGCGATTCCGTCGGAACTAATGGAAAGCGAGTTTTTCGGCCATCGCAAAGGCAGTTTTACTGGCGCAGTTGAAGACAAGCCGGGACTGTTTCAGGCGGCGAATGGCGGCACCTTGTTTCTCGATGAAGTGGCGGACTTGCCGCTGTCGATGCAGGTGAAACTGCTGCGCGCCATTCAGGAAAAAGCCGTGCGTAGCGTCGGTGGGCAGCAGGAAACCGTGGTCGATGTGCGGATTCTTTGCGCGACGCACAAGGATCTTGATGCGGAAGTGGCTGCCGAGCGGTTTCGGCAGGATCTGTATTACCGGCTCAATGTCATTGAATTGCGTGTGCCGTCCCTGCGTGAACGGCGCGATGACATTGAAGTGCTGGCGGCGCACATGCTCAAGCGTCTGGCCAAGGACACCGGGCAACCGGCGGCACGCTTGCATGCGCAGGCGCTGGAAGCGCTGAAGAATTATCGCTTTCCGGGGAATGTGCGCGAGTTGGAAAACGTGCTCGAACGCGCGCACACCTTGTGCGAGAACCGCACGATCGAGGCTGGGGATTTACGCCTGAGCGAGGGTAATTGCGCGGCGGAAGGCGGGATTGCGGATCTGACGCAGATCGACAATCTTGAGGATTATCTGGAGAACGTTGAGCGGAAGTTGATTCTGCAGGCGCTGGAGGAAACACGCTGGAATCGCACGGCGGCGGCGCAGCGCTTGAGTCTTTCGTTTCGGTCGATGCGGTACAGACTGAAAAAACTCGGTCTGGATTAGATCGCAAAAGATCGCAGCCTTCGGCAGCTCCTACAGGAAACCCATTCCAAGGTAGGAGCTGCCGAAGGCTGCGATCTTTTGATCTTGCTTTAAATGCGGCCCGCAGGCGCATAAGGCGCCGGATCAATAATCGGCGCACGACCCAACATCACATCTGCAAACAACTGACACGACGCCGGCGCCAGCACCAATCCGTTACGGTAATGCCCGCAGTTCAGCCACAAGCCTTCATACCCCGGCACCCGGCCAATGTACGGAATCCCTTCCGGCGAACCCGGACGCAGCCCCGCCCAATGCCCGACCACTTCGGCATCCGCCAATGCCGGAATCAGCTCGACCGCTGAAGCCTTGAGGCTCTCCAGCGCCACATCGGTCGGCGTTTTGTCGTAGCCTTCATGCTCCAGCGTGCTGCCAATCAGAATATGCCCGTCACGACGCGGAATCGCGTAACGCCCCTTGGCCAGCACCATGCTCGACAAGAAATCCGCCGCGCACTTGTAGAGAATCATCTGCCCTTTCACCGGTTCAACCGGCAGTGTCAGATCCAGCGTCTTGAGCAGATCACCGCTCCATGCACCCGCCGTCAGCACGACCTGATCGCCCTTGATCACGCCGCCGGAGGTTTCGACGCCGATGACCTGCCCACCTTCACGAACAAACCCGCTGACTTCGCACTGCTCATGAATCGTCACGTTCGGCATCGCTTGCAGCGCCGCTTTCAACGACTTCACCAAGCGCGGATTACGTACGTTGGCAACGTCAGCCATGTAGATCGCCCGCGCGAACCCACCGCCAAGTACCGGCACCGCATCGTGCGCTGCCGAGATATCCACAGCCCGCAGCGGACGGTTCTCGCGTTGAGCCCAAGCGAGCGCTTCGGCTTCATCGTCCAGATCCAGCCAGTACAGGCCGGTGGTGTGGACTTCAGGATCAACCCCGGTATCAGCAAACAGACGCTCGCCGAGCTGTGGATAAAAATCCTGCGACCAGTGCGCCAGTGCGGTGACTGCCGGGCTGTAGCGCCACGGGTACAACGGCGAAACGATACCGCCGCCCGCCCAGGACGATTCCTGGCCGAGGTTCGAACGATCGAGCAGCACCACGCTGCGCACTTCGGAGGCGAGGTTGTAGGCGGTCAGCAGGCCAATCACCCCGCCACCGACTATCACCACTTGCTGTTGCCTGGTCATGTTTGATCCAACCGTAAAAAAGACAGTGGGCGCAAAAGGCGCCCGAAAGAAAGCGCCTCAGCGGCCCCAGCAATCCTTGGTGGTCAGCCCGGTGGTCGCGTTGTTCATGCTTCTGACACCGGTGTTGGTCAGGGTGAAATCCCCGCACTTGTCGGTGGCCATGGTCGTACCGGTTTTACGCGTCGCGGTCAGCAGGAAAGTCTGGTCAGCGATGGTCGGGGTGATGGTGTAGAAATCATTGCCCGTGCTGAGCCCGGTGATGCCGGTGTAGACATTGTTCTTGGTGTAGAAGCGTTCGAGGGACTGCGCCTGCTCCGAGAGTAACGACACCACTTCGGCGCGGCGGCCCTTTTTCAGGTACTCGGTGTAGCTCGGTGCGGCGATGGTGATGACGATCCCGATAATCGCAATCACGATCATGATTTCGATCAGGGTGAATCCGCGGTTGGATCTGCGCATGCCTCAAACTCTCACTTACTGTATTTGTCGCCACATGATACGACGGCTGCCGCCGCCGCCCTTTTCCACCAAGGTAGTGATGTTACCGCTGGAATCGTTAAAAATTTTGCGTGTTGCGCCGTTGACGATGGCGTTCAGGGTCGGAATGCCACCGGTAAATATCACACCACTGGAAATCGTGTCGCTGCTGTCAACCACTCCATCCCCGTTGGTATCGAACACCGCATAGTTGAGCATCTTACCGCTGAACGCATCGAGCTCGGCCACTTTGCCGGTTCCGAAACTAGAACAGGGATCGGTGGTATCGACGCTGGCGGTGGTGAAGACGATTCGCCCAAGCACCAGACTGGCCTGATTGATCACGCGCTCACCGATCAGCGCGTTGTTATACACCAAGGGCAAGTACCAGCCCTTCTCTCCTGGATAGGTCGTGTCGTTCTGCGTCGTTGTCACGAACTGCCCGCTACTGCCGGAGAACACGCCCGTGACTGCCTGCGCCTGCAAACTGCTGACGGTCAATTGTCCGGAACCGCCATCGGCATCCCACACCGAATAGAACGCCTGCAAATCCTTGTTGGTCTTGTCCGCCGTTTCGTTGAACTTGCCGGTGCCGAAGAAAATCTGTTTGCCGCCGACTGAGTTGTCCGCCAGTAACGGTTGCGCGGTGATCGGCTGAGTCGCGCCGCCCGCCGTGGTGAATAGCGGTTTACCGGAAAACGCCACGCCCCAACTGTCGGTCGACGTCGCACTCAGGTCGAATTTCCACAGGCGCCCTTTCAAGTCACCGCCGTACGCGGCCTGCACGACATTGGAAGAGTTGACCTTGAGCTTCACCGAGGACAAACCGTTGGTGGTTTCCGTGCTGTCGATGACGATTTTCTTGATCAGCGAACCGTCGCGTACATCCAGCACATACAGCGCGGCCACACCAGAATTGCTGCCGTAACCGTTGGAAATAAACGCCGCCCAGCGCCCGTCGGCCAAGCGTGCCACTTCTGGTCGGGCGTAGGCGTAACCCAGATCATTAAAAGCGTTGGCGCTGTTGGCGGTGGTCGGCGCACTGACTTCCCACAAGGCCTTGATCACATTACCCGCTGATGCATCAAACAACTGCAGCCCGTAGAACGTTTTACCTCCGGCACCCGTGCCACCAATGGCCAGGGTTTTCCAGGCCGTGCCGGACTGCGCGTCGAATACTCCGACCTGCCCGTCGACGAGAAACTTGTGGCTGACGCCATTGATGTAGGTCGGATCAGCAATCAGCCGTAGCGACGGCAACACACTGGACGGCATGTAGGCGTATCGCCGGGTGCCATTGGCCGAGTTGATGATGTTGACGAAACCGTCGTTGGCATTCACCACCAGATTGGCGTTCATGTTCGCGGCTTTGGTCGTCAGATAAGCGCTATAAGTGCTATCGCCGGACAAGTCGGCAGCGGTCTTGTCCATGGGGGCCGCCAGCACCAATGGCGAATTGATGATGTCGCCGAGCAATACGTTGCGAACCTTGAGCCCGGTTTTGTTGGTGCCTTTGCTCCACTCCACCAGATCATTGCCGGTGATTCCGGTGGGCAGACTCTGACTGAGCGTGTTTTGTTGCGCAGGGGAAAAGTTGCCGTAAGCCAGCGTCACGGCGGCGTTGCTCGTGGTGTTCCAGGATTGGTAAGTCGGCGCAGTCGCTCCGGGCACTATGGTCGTATCAGTCGTCCAAAGCGTGGTCGACGTATTCACCGCCCCGGAAGACGTGAAGCCGAAAGACTTGATGGTGCCGCGCCAATCCTTGGGGTCGTAACTGGTCTGGAAATAGCTGGTGCCGCTCGCCAGCGTGGTGCCGCTGGCGACGCCGCTGCCGCCGGAGCCCGCCTTGGAAGTGATATCACTCAACGCCGACGACAGCGCCGCATTCAGCCCCGTGCTGTCCGTCGCCTGATAATACTTGCCCTGCCCATAACTGGCCGCATCCGACAACATGTCGTTGGCCGCCGTGAAACCGACTGTGTAGGTGTTCAAGTTTTGCTTGGGAAAATCCACCGCGTTCCAGCTCTTGCCCGCCGCGTCGGTGCCGGTCGAACGCATGTCGATGTCGAAGGCGAATTTGGCGATGTCGTCCAGATACAGCGTGTCGCCCTCATTGTCGCCATTGAGGTTGTTGCCGTCATTATTGACGCCATCCCAGTTCGGTAAACGAGTGCCGCCCAACGGGTCGTTGGTCGGAAAGGTTCGGTCAAACGTCGGCAAACCATCGGTGATCACCACGCCGTAGTTTTTCTGGCAGCGATACTGAATCGGGCTGGTGTAGGTCGTTGGCGTGCTGTTGTAGTACGGCGCCATGCCGCGCATATAGCGGGTGATCTCGTAATAGGTTTCCGCCAACGGCGTGTTGGCCACGGCGCTCAAAGCGTTGATCGATGAGATCAGCGCGTTGTAGTTGGTATCCGCCTGGGCCTGAGTCACGCTGCCGGAGACCGGTGCCAGATCGCTGATCGATCGCGCGATGTATCCGCCATTGCCGGAGTTGTTGCTGGTGGCGGGATTGAAGGTCGACAGACCCATTCGCAAGGTGCGGTTGCTGGTCACCAGTGCCGTCGACACGTTGCGCGCCACGTTGATCCGGTAATCGTTGGGAATCGCCCCGGTGGTGAAATCGCGGGTGCCGTTGTTGATGGCCAGACTGACCACGTAAGAAATGTAATCGCCCGAATAACGCGTGTTGCCGCTGCCCACGGGATCCGGCAGTTTCAGGCACAGCGGCGCGATGCTGTTGTTGTAGAACGCATAGGCGCCACCGGAACAGCCGGATGTCGGCAGGCTCGACAGAAAGATCGTGTCACCGGTGATCGCTGTCGAACTCAGACACAAGCCGAGCAAGGCGTTGCATTGTCGTGCGGGTGTGGGATTGTCGGCGGGGTTGAAACCGGACGCATAGATGATGCTGTTCATGCTCCCCGAATCATCGATCAACAGCATCACGTTTGGCGGAACCGCTGCAGCGCTCAACAACGGCGAGTCCGACGGCGTGAACGCATACGCCGGTGCCGTCAGATAAAAGCTCAGCAACAGGCCGAGCAGCAGCGATCCATAGCGCTCAATACTTCGCATAAACACTCTCCACCACACTGCGCGAAGTGCCGGCGATGCCGACGGCGGTCACTCGATACAACGTTGCCGAGGTATTGCTCGGCACGTTCACCGCCGTGAGTGTGGTGCCAATGTTTTGCACACCATAGAAACCATTACCGGTCGCGATCCACGTCACCCCCGAGGTGGAATTGAGCCCTGCCGCACTGACCACCGAAGATTCCGCCGGCGGCGCACATTGCGTCGTGCCGCTGCACACCGCCAAGGTGTAAGTATCGAGTTGCACCGCACTTTCGCCCACCCGCAACGCGGCCTCGGCAGTTTGAAACGACTGATTACGCAAACTCACACTACCGGCCATTTTTTCCTGCAGGTTGGCGCTCTGCATCGACGACAAACCAATCAGCGTCAGCAACAACAAAAACACCAGACTGACCAGCAATGCCATGCCGCGCTGGGCCTTCCTGTTGTGAAGAGAAATCCGCATCACCCTGGCCCTCACTGCAAGCGGTTGCGCAAAGCGGCAACCACGTTGAAGGTTTGTGGGGCGACCCGGCTGTTGGGGTCGAGCAAGGTCAGGCTCAGGCGCACACTGCGGATGCGTGCCGGATCGCTGGGATTGGCGCTGTAAGTTGAAGCGGCCACATCGGTCGCAGAACTCGCCAGGCCGAAGGTGACGGTGAAAGCACTGACGTTGTTCACCAGCACCTGCTGGGTCGGCGTGCCGCTGCCGGTGCCCATGAGTATCTGGTTGTTGCTGAAGCTGTAGATCAATCGGCGAATCGGAAAGGCAATCTGCCCGGTCGCCGCCGTTCGTAAACCGGTATACGCCGTGGCGCTGTTGCGGCAATCGGAGAGTACCGTCCAGGTCGGCGTGCCACCACCGCTGCCGATATCGGCGGTCACCAGCGTCAGTTTGAGGTTGGCGTTATCCCAGCCGATCGGAGCGATCTGCGCGGCATTGAAATCCCCAGCCGTGCTCGAATCGGTAATCGTGCCGAGGCAACCGAACATGCCGACCATGCGGATTTCCTGAATCATTTTGCTCAGCACAAAACGCGCGTCTTCCTGCATCGCGGCGGCGCTGTTCTGACTGACATAGGTATTTTTCGCCGCGATGAAAATCTGCACGACACCCAGCACGATGATCAGACCCAGCGCGAGAGCCACGAGCAATTCGATCAGGCCGAAACCCCGGTTATTGCGCTTCATGGCGTGGCCACCGGATCGACCGCCGCGCGACTGCTGAGGACGAAACTGCGCGGCGCGCTGGCGGTGTTGGCGGCCCGCGCGTCACTCCAGTTGATGGTGATGGTGTACACCCGCTGATTAAGCGTGATGCTGCCAGTGGCGGTCGGCCCGCCGAAAGCAATGATGTTGGTGGTGAAATCGTAGAGATCCTGATCGCGGGCGACGCTGAGATTGGCCGAGGTCGGCGGCATCACGGTGTAGTCGGCGCCGGAGTTGGCGCGAATGCGATCCATCATGTCATAGGCGATAAAACTGGCCTGACTGGTCATGCGCGAGCTGTCGGTGTACTTCAGCGCATTCAGTTGCACCGCCGCCGCGCCCAACAACCCGACGGTCAGAATCAGCAACGCGACCAGCACCTCGATCAGCGTCATGCCCTCCTGTGCGTGTTGACTCCCTGCCCTCATCCGCAAATTCCACCCAATTGAATTCGTCCGTTCAAACACACGTTCAGCGTCCTGCTTTGCGTGCCCAGCGTGTAACTGATGATCACCGCCGTGGACGGTGCCGCCAGACCGCCGAGATTGTTGAAATCCAGCGCGGTCACTCCAAAGGGTAGCGTCAGAGCGGCGCCGCTGCTCATCGCTGGAACAACCCGCAATACATTCGCCGGCGTGCCAGTACTGTCGTAAACCGCCAATTCACCCGTCCAGACGTTGCCGCCGGCGCTCGGGCGCAAGCGAGTGGTCACGCCACGATCAATCGCTTCAAGCCGGGCAAAATTGATTGCCCGTTGCAGATCGCCCATTTCGGTATCGGCCTTGCTGCTCTGGATCGACTTGGTGAACGCCGGCACGGCAAGCGTGATGAGCACCACGAAGATCGCCATCGCCACCAACAGCTCGATCAGCGTGAAACCTTTTGTACGAAGATCCATCGATGCCCTCCGTTGCCGTCGGCTATACCTGCTTCTACACGCTAGAACATTCAACCGACCCGCGTCGGTTGATTTGCCCTGCGCGGCGTAAGGATCGCGCCGCTCATCACACTCCACGGAGGGAGTTTTCATGACGCAACACGGTTTCAGCCTGATAGAACTGCTTATGGGACTGGCGATCGGCGCAATTGTTCTGCTGTTGGTCAATCCGGCGTTCGCAACGCTGCGCGAATCGAACCAGCGGGATCTCGCCGCGCAATCGCTGCTCGACGGTATTCGCAACGCACGCAGCCTGGCCATCACGCGCAATCAGAGCGTGGTGATTCATGGCATCAACGGTGACTGGAGTCAGGGCTGGCGGATCATTGTGGATATCAGCGGCAAAGGATCTGCGGACAGCAGCAATCCCTTGTTGGCAGAACGTGCGAGTGACGCAAAGGTGCCGATTGTCGGTAATCGATCAGTGAGTCGATACGTGCGCTTCAGCAGTCTGGGACAACCGCTGATGCCCGGGCGGGCGTTTCAGGCAGGGACATTACATATTTGCTCGGCTCACGAGCCGGTCAGCCAGCGCCAGGTGGTGCTGGCGGCGACCGGTCGCGTGCGCCTGAGCAGCAAAAGCGCTGAACAGGCGTTGTGTCAGAAAGCCAAAAACGTCAGATCGAACGAACGCGCAACTCTTTCGGCATCGAGAACGTGATGTTCTCTTCGCGCCCGGCCAGCTCATCGGCGCCGGTCGCGCCCCAGGCTTGCAGTTGCTGAATCACGCCACGCACCAGCACTTCCGGTGCGGAGGCGCCAGCGGTGATGCCGATACGCTCGACACCGTCGAACCAGCTCTTTTGCAGGTCTTCGGCGCCGTCGATCAGGTAGGCCGGGGTGGCCATGCGCTCGGCCAGTTCGCGCAAGCGGTTGGAGTTGGAACTGTTCGGGCTGCCGACTACCAGAACCACGTCGCACTCGTCGGCCAGTTGCTTGACCGCGTCCTGACGGTTTTGCGTGGCGTAACAGATGTCGTCCTTGCGCGGGCCGCCGATGGCCGGGAAGCGTGTGCGCAAGGCATCGATGACGCGACTGGTGTCGTCCATCGACAGCGTGGTCTGGGTGACGAAAGCGAGTTTTTCCGGGTTATGCACCTGCAATTCGGCGACGTCTTTTTCGTCTTCAACGAGGTAGATCGCGCCGCCATTGCTGGCGTCGTACTGGCCCATGGTGCCTTCGACTTCCGGGTGACCGGCGTGGCCGATCAGGATGCACTCACGACCATCGCGGCTGTATTTCGCGACTTCGATGTGCACCTTGGTCACCAGCGGGCACGTGGCGTCGAAGACTTTCAGACCACGGCCAGCAGCTTCGGTACGCACGGCCTGGGAAACACCGTGGGCACTGAAAATGACGATGACGTCGTCCGGCACCTGATCCAGTTCTTCGACGAAAATCGCGCCACGACTGCGCAGGTCTTCAACGACGAACTTGTTGTGCACCACTTCATGGCGCACGTAGATCGGTGGCCCGAAGACTTCCAGGGCGCGGTTGACGATTTCGATCGCCCGGTCCACACCGGCGCAGAAGCCACGGGGATTGGCGAGTTTGATTTGCATGCTATGCCTCGTGTCTTGCGCGCGAAAACAATGAAAAACACTGTGGGAGCGAGCTTGCTCGCGAAGAGGCCATCACCTGCAACATTACTGTTGGCTGACACACCGCATTCGCGAGCAAGCTCGCTCCCACATTTGACTTCATAGAGTCAGTTAGATCGCTTTGACGTTGATGATCTCGACGTCAAAGGTCAGCGTCTTGCCTGCCAGCGGGTGGTTGAAGTCGATGGTCACTTGCGTGTCGTCGAATTCTTTCACCACGCCCGGCAACTCAGTATTGGCCGCATCGTTGAAGATCACCAGCAAACCCGGCGACAGCTCCATGTCGACGAACTGCGAGCGCGGGATGATCTGTACGTTCTGCGGGTTCGGCTGGCCGAAAGCGTTTTCCGGCTCGACGGTCAGCGTGCGCTTGTCGCCGGCCTTGAAGCCGAACAGCGCCGCTTCGAAACCCGGCAGCAGGTTGCCGTCGCCGACCTTGAAGGTCGCCGGGGCTTTGTCGAACGTGCTGTCGACGGTGTCGCCGTTCTCCAGGCGCAATGCAAAGTGCAAAGTGACTTCCGTGTTCTGGCCGATGCGTTGCTCAGCCAATACCTGTTCAGTCATGAACGGCCTCTTCGGTTTTCTTGGTTTTGAACATGTCCAGTGCCAGCATCACCGCGCCAACGGTAATCGCGCTGTCGGCGAAGTTGAACGCCGGGAAGTACCAGCGGTTCTGCCAGTGCACCAGAATGAAATCGATCACATGGCCCAAGGCAATGCGGTCGTACAGATTGCCCAGCGCGCCACCCAGCACCAGCGCCAAAGCGACGGCCAGCCAGGTTTCGTTGCGGCCCAGGCGCTTGAGCCAGACGACCAGCACGGCACTGACAACAATGGCGATCAGGGCAAACAGCCAGCGCTGCCAGCCGGAGCTGTCAGCGAGGAAGCTGAAGGCAGCGCCGGTGTTGTACGCCAGTGTCCAACTGAAGTAATCAGGAATGATCACGATCTGCTGGAACATTTCGAGCTTGCCTTCGAAGTAAAACTTGCTGGCCTGGTCAATGACCAGAACCAGCAAACTCAACCAGAGCCAGCTCAACCGTCCGAAACGGCCAACGGCATTAGGCATAGTGACGAACCTCGCCAGCGCCGCTGATGTTGTCGACGCAACGACCGCAGATTTCCGGATGCTCCGGGTTCACGCCAACGTCTTCACGGCAGTGCCAGCAACGGGCGCACTTCGGGAAGGCCGATTTGACGATCTTCAGCTTCAGGCCGCTGACTTCAGTCACGACCGCGTCTTCAGGTGCGCTGACAAAAGGCGCAACGCTGGCCGTCGAAGTGATCAGGACAAAGCGCAGTTCGTTGCTCAGCTTGGCCAGATCGGCGCTCAGGGCGTCTTCGGCGTACAGCGTCACTTCGGCTTGCAGGTTGCCACCGACGGCTTTGGCCGCGCGCTGGATTTCCATTTCTTTGTTGACCGCTACTTTGACCGCCATCACGCGTTCCCAGTAGTCGCGGCCCAGTTCAACGTCAGCTGGCAGTTCGGTCAGGCCTTCGTACCAGGTGTTGAGCATGACCGATTCGTTACGCTCGCCCGGCAGGTATTCCCACAGTTCGTCGGCGGTGAAAGCGAGGATCGGCGCGATCCAGCGCACCAGCGCTTCGGAGATGTGGAACAGCGCGGTTTGCGCCGAACGGCGAGCCTTGCTGTTGGCGCCAGTGGTGTACTGACGGTCCTTGATGATGTCGAGGTAGAAACCGCCCAGCTCCTGCACGCAGAAGTTGTGGATCTTCGAGTAGACGTTCCAGAAACGGTATTCGCCGTAGTGTTCTTGCAGCTCGCGTTGCAGCAGCAAGGTGCGGTCGACCGCCCAACGATCCAGCGCGAGCATTTCTTCAGCCGGCAGAATGTCGGTGGCCGGGTTGAAACCGCTCAGGTTCGAGAGCAGGAAGCGCGCGGTGTTACGGATACGACGATAGGCGTCCGCACTGCGTTGCAGGATCTGATCGGAAACTGCCATCTCACCCGAATAGTCGGTCGACGCGACCCACAGACGCATGATGTCGGCGCCCAGGGTGTCGTTGACTTTCTGCGGCGCAATCACGTTGCCCAGCGATTTGGACATTTTGCGGCCGGCTTCGTCGACGGTGAAACCGTGAGTCAGCAGTTCGCGGTACGGCGCGTGATTGTCGATGGCGCAACCGGTCAGCAGCGACGAGTGGAACCAGCCACGGTGTTGGTCAGAACCTTCCAGGTACAGATCGGCGCGCGGGCCGCTCTCGTGACCCATCGGGTGCGAACCGCGCAGGACGTGCCAGTGCGTGGTGCCCGAATCGAACCAGACGTCGAGGGTGTCGCTGATCTTGTCGTACAGCGGCGCATCGTCGCCGAGCAACTCGGCAGCGTCCATTTTGAACCAGGCTTCGATGCCTTCGACTTCAACGCGCTTGGCAACTTCTTCCATCAGCTCGACGGTGCGTGGGTGCAGCTCGCCGCTTTCCTTGTTCAGGAAGAACGGGATCGGCACGCCCCAGTTGCGTTGACGCGAGATGCACCAGTCCGGACGGTTGGCGATCATCGAATGCAGACGCGCCTGGCCCCAGGCCGGCACGAACTTGGTGTTTTCGATTGCTTTGAGCGAACGTACTCGCAGGGTGTCGCCGCTGGTTGGCTCTTTGTCCATGCCGATGAACCACTGCGCGGTGGCGCGGTAGATCAGCGGAGTCTTGTGGCGCCAGCAGTGCATGTAGCTGTGTTCGATGACGGTGGTGTGCATCAGCGCACCGACTTCGGTCAGCTTGTCGACGATGGCCGGGTTGGCCTTCCAGATGAACTGGCCGCCGAAGAATTCCAGCGACGGCACGTAAACGCCGTTGCTTTGTACTGGATTGAGGATGTCGTCGTTGACCATGCCGTATTTTTTGCAGGTCACGAAGTCGTCTACGCCGTAAGCCGGAGCGGAGTGAACCACGCCGGTGCCAGCGCCCAGTTCAACGTAGTCAGCCAGGTACACCGGCGACAGACGGTCGTAGAACGGGTGACGGAAGTTGATCAGCTCCAGCGCTTTACCGGTGGTGGTCGCGATGACCGAACCTTCGATGCCGTAGCGCGCCAGGCAGGCTTCAACCAGCTCTTCAGCCAGCACCAGCAGCTTGTCGCCGACATCCACCAGTGCGTAGTTGAATTCCGGGTGAACGTTCAGTGCCTGGTTGGCCGGGATGGTCCACGGGGTGGTGGTCCAGATCACGATCGAGGCAGGCTTGCTCAACGATGGCAGACCGAACGCGGCAGCCAGTTTGGCTTCGTCAGCGATCGGGAACGCAACGTCGATGGTCGAGGACTTTTTGTTCTCGTACTCAACTTCCGCTTCAGCCAGGGCCGAACCGCAGTCGAAGCACCAGTTCACAGGCTTGAGGCCCTTGAACACGAAACCGCCCTTGACGATTTCCGCGAGGGCACGGATTTCACCGGCCTCGTTCTTGAAATCCATGGTTTTGTACGGGTTGGCCCAGTCGCCCAGCACGCCGAGACGGATGAATTCGGACTTCTGCCCTTCGATCTGCTCGGTGGCGTAGGCACGGCACAGTTCGCGGGTCTTGTCCGCGCCCAGATTTTTGCCGTGGGTCACTTCAACCTTGTGCTCGATCGGCAGGCCGTGGCAGTCCCAACCCGGAACATACGGCGCGTCGAAACCCGACAGGGTCTTCGAGCGGATGATCATGTCCTTGAGAATCTTGTTCAGTGCGTGACCGATGTGGATCGTGCCGTTGGCATACGGAGGGCCGTCATGCAGAACGAACTTCGGACGGTCCTTGCCAATCTCGCGCTAC